>CBKWFZ010000633.1:0-3123 GCA_966673785.1 uncultured bacterium | reverse complement strand
TCGACTTTCGATTACACAATATAGGATTCGTGTTTCAGTCGTTCAATCTGATCCCTGTTCTCTCGGCAGGCGAAAATGTTGAATTGATCATGCAGCTGCAGCACATCAGGAAAAATGAGATCCGGAAACGTGTAAGTAGACTTTTCGGAGAAATAGGACTTTCCGACAAAATAAACGCAAGGCCTGCCCAGCTTTCCGGAGGTCAGCAACAACGTGTGGCCGTGGCTAGGGCGTTGGCTTCGCGACCCAAATTCATTCTGGCCGACGAACCGACCGCGAATCTTGACTCGAAGTCGGCAGCAAATCTTCTCGATATCATGCTCGAACTGAATAAACAGGAGAACATGACATTCCTGTTCTCAACACATGACCAGCGTGTCATCGAAAGAGCGCGCAGGGTGATCACGCTGGTGGACGGACAGATCTCATCCGATACCGCCGCCGTCGATGTTCATTTCAGTCATGAGTATCCATGAGGTCTTTGTACCTGATATTGGTTGTCGTAAGTTATACCGGTGCTCTCGCACAGGATTCAATTGACACAAGATTCCAGGTGAAGGGATACGTCAAAGATCTGCAGTCGCTAAGTTTCGGCGATGATCTGAGTGGTCCCGTGACAGGAAACCTGATCCACCATCGGCTGAATGTGCGGTGGCATCCGAAGGAAGGAATGACCGGCGCCGTCGAGATTCGCAACCGCCTGTTCTGGTGCGAGGAAATCGCGCTGGTCCCTGATGCTGCTCGCGACTTCGGCACGGGAAACGAGGCTGTGGATCTGACCTGGAATGTTTTTGAGCGCGAACGAATTATATTAAACACAACAATCGACAGATTGTGGTTTGAATATTCCCGCGACAAGTGGAACGTTCGAATTGGACGCCAACGGGTGAACTGGGGCATCGGCACAACATGGAATCCCAATGATCTGTTTAACACCTTCAATTTCCTTGACTTCGATTATGAGGAGCGTCCTGGCGTTGATGGTTTAAAATTTCAGTACCTCACAGGGGGCATGGACTATTTAGAAACCGCTGTTTCATTTGGAAAATCCTTTCGGGAGACTGTTGCCGCCTTACGCTATTTCAGAAATGTTGCAAATTATGATCTCCAGTTCATTGCGGGGATTTTTTTGCAACAACCCACCGTGGGCTTCGGATGGTCGGGTAGCATCAGAGAAACCGGGTTCAAAGGGGAGCTTCAGTATTTTTTCAGGGAGCGTGGGAATGATCCGTTGCTCAACGCATCCCTTGAAGCTGACCATGTATTTTCAAAAGGATGGTATCTTAACGCCGGGCTCTTTCTGAATACGACAGGAGCCACCTCTTCCGATGATTTATTTGTAATCACAGATATGCAGTTCTCTCCCCGAAAGCTGATGCCGACACGATGGAACACTTCGATCACGTTTTCAAAGGAGCTATCGCCCTTAATAGCAATCGCCACCACCGTAGTTTATTCACCAAATGCAAACCTGACTATTCTTCTTCCGACCGTGACCTATAGCGCCACGGAGAACCTTGACATAAATCTGGTTTGGCAGTCGTTCTTCATGGAACAGCGCGAATCGTTCGGTGACGTAGCCCATCGATGTTTCCTGAGATTCAAGTGGAGTTATTGAACAACACACAGCGCGTGACAAGCCGAACTGTCTCATGGCTGGTGCCCAAGGGAATCGGAAGGCTGAATCAGATTAGGTCTTCCCCAAAACTACTTAAACCGCGCACTCAACGAGATAATATTTGAAACCAATCCCGTCTTCCGGGTGTAATGACCGTACCGGATTTCCAGCGCGTTAAACCTCGCAATTCCCAATAATCCGCCTGGTGAAACGAACCTTACCCCCGAACCGAAGAAGTGACTGTCGAATTTGGAGAGATCATAGTCACTCGTGTAGAACGTTTCGTCTTTGGAATGCTGACCATAACCGGAGAAATAATCAATGGACGATTGTTTATAGTACCGGTAGAATGGACTGACGGAAACGAAAGGCGTTATCTTTATCGGTGTTTCAACCTCCGCGGTGTTGCTTGTCAAACCCCAATCATCGTGGTAGAAACGATAAAACCCGCGGATGATTACAACATCGCCGGCGAAGTAACTGAAGCGCGCGCTTACAGGGTACTTCAATCGCGTACCCGGGAGATGTTCAATGTCGACGGACATGTCGTCAAAGTAGACGCGGTTGAATGGCAAACTTAGAAAGCCATTCTGGTAAGCAAGATCAAGCAGAAAGAGCACCTGAAGTCGCGTGTTTACGATCTGCGAGTACGAGAAGGTTGCGGCGTACGTATTCCGTGACTTCGGTCCGCCGGGACGGTCTGACCGCAGCTCTATTGGATAGATCATCGAAACAAAGTCCTGATAGGTTTGAAGCCTCACGCCAACTTCGCGGCTCCTGTCTTTCGAATTTTTGAATGCATTGACTCCGCCGCCGATTGAGAGATAGTCGTATTCGGATGAGACCGACAAGTTTGCACCGACGGTGGTTCCTTTTGATTCATTCAGTCTGGACCAGGAAAGACTTGGATAAACTCTTTGATCTCCCGAGGATGCCGACGATATCGTAGAGGGGTCTACCTTATCTGACGAGGCGGATGTGTATGTATCGAATCCGATTTCAAAACTGTAGGAGTTGATCCTTTTTTTGCTGTCGGTCCGGGACAACCTGATGTCAATCGTTGTAGCGAAATCAGTAAGCCGCTCCGAACCGACACCGCCGGTTACCGCAGCGTTGCTTCCATCCTGACGGTAATAACTGGATACGAAGTTGACTTCGTCAATTCTGAGTTTACGGTTCTGGTAAACTGCGGTATCGCCTTTCTGCGAGAAAGCACTCAATATGGAGATGTAGAAGGCGAAAATTATAAGGGAAATTCTGATCATGATTCAACGGTTAATTACATCCACAACCTCCGCCTGATTTGCCACCATTGGCGCCAGCGGAACCTTCGCGGTAAAGCTGGAAATTGTTTTCGAATTTCTGACCCTTGCGCATGGATAGCTCCATCTCGGAATCATTCAGGTACATTTTCTGATATTCTTTTACCGGTTTGCACCCTGACATGGAGGCAAGAAGGAAAAGAGCGGTCCAGACTAGTTTATTTTTCATTTCGTTAGTTCAGT
>CBKWFZ010000632.1:0-3127 GCA_966673785.1 uncultured bacterium | reverse complement strand
CCCAGATTGAAATGTCCATAAAAAAATTCCCAGCGCTTGGATTAGTCGTTCAGGTCACAGAACTTGACGTCTCGGATTACCCTTCGGAGCAGGAAAGAAGAAACAAGCGGGACGCAGAGCCCGATGAATTCACTCCGGGAATGGTAGCGAAACAGAAGGCGGTACAAGAATATCTTTGATGTTTTCCGGCAACACAAAGATCGTCTTAATGCAGCGACTTCCTGGAACGTTTCGGGCAAACGCAGCTGGCTCAACAACTTTTCGTTCGTCGAAGGAAGAGTTATCCACTGCTGTTTGACCAGGAACTGAAGCCCAAAAGCGGCGTTCCGGGCGGTAGTGAGATTCTGATTCAGCGACGCGGGTATCCGTTTAAGATAGTATTTTAATCATGGCCGGTCAGTCGAAATGTGCAGTGGCTTTGTTGTGCCGCGGTCAGGAATTTTTGTTCATAACCAACGCTAATGCTACTGCTTTACCTCGTAATCAGCATCTTGCTGATAGTCGTGCTCACGACGCGATTACACATTCACCCTTTTCTGACTCTATTTATTGTCGCCATCAGCTTTGGTCTCGTCTCCGGAATGCCCCTGCCGACGATCCTGGAATCCATTAACGAAGGCTTTGGAGGAACACTCGGCAAAATCGGTTTCATCATTGTATTCGGTATCCTGATTGGCACGTTCCTGGAAAATACCGGCGGAGCTTATAAACTCGCTGAAAAAGTGCTGCGACTAACGGGGAGAAAGCAGGTTACTCCCGCGATGGGTATCATCGGATACATCGTCTCAATTCCCGTCTTTGCTGACAGCGGATTCTTACTGATGTCGCCGCTGGCCAAGAGCCTCGCGAAAAAGGCCGGAATTTCCCTGGCAGGGCCGGCCATCGCACTCGGTCTCGGACTGACTGCATCGCACGTGATGGTACCGCCCACGCCAGGACCAATCGCAGCGGCAGGGATTCTTGGTGCAGACCTCGGACTCGTGATGATGGTCGGCATTCCTATCAGCCTGCTTACGCTTATTCCGGCAATCATTTTCGCATCTTCCTACGCGGCTAAAACGTACATCAACCCTTCGCCCGAGTTGTCGGACGAAGTGTTGCAGCATCGTGCGGCTAACGCTCCCGGCGCTGCTATCTCCTCCGTTCCAATTGTTCTGCCGATTGTACTGATTGTCGCAAAGTCCCTGGTCGGACAATACTCGGAACATTTGCCAGAATGGCTCTTTCAAACAATCAATTTCATCGGCGAACCGGTCATCGCATTGTTTATCGGAATGGCTCTGGCGCTATTGCTGCCGAAAAAGCTTGAGAAGTCAATGCTTTCTTCTGAAGGATGGGTAGGCCAGGCGTTGAAGGACGCGGCAATTATCATTTTGATCACCGGTGCAGGGGGCGTCTTTGGAAAGGTTCTTCAGAACTCGGGTATTACAGATTTGTTAAGTGGTACCCTTGTACATTACCGTCTGAGCGTGTGGCTGCCATTCCTGCTTGCAGCCGCACTAAAAACTGCGCAAGGCTCGTCAACAGTTGCCCTGATAACAACGGCATCGCTGTTGAGTCCGCTTATGCCTTCGCTTGGATTCGACACCGCGATCGAAAAAGCGCTGGTAGTAGTTGCGATCGGCGCGGGTTCCGCCGTCGTTTCCCACGCGAACGACAGCTTCTTCTGGGTGGTGTCACAGCTTACCGGGCTCGATCTTCGGAAAAGCTACAAACTATTTACGCTTGGCACATTCGTTCTTGGCACAACGGCAGCATTACTGGTTTTTCTGACTTATCTTTTAATCGCATAACCAACAAACCAACAATATCGAATGAAACTTTATAAAGTAGCGCAAGGTGTAGTGATCGAACGTGAAGGAAAGTTCACAACCCTTGAGGACGAGTCCTGGGATCACTTTGTCAACGACGACAATCTGTATGACAAGATGCTGAAGATTTCCCGTGAGCGCGGGGCTGACGATCGCGGCGCGACACTTGTTCAGCATCACGTGCAGGCTCCGATCCAGAACCAGGAAATATGGGCCGCGGGCGTCACCTATTTTCGCAGTAAGGTAGGAAGACAGGAGGAATCGAAAGACACCGGAGGCGCACACTTCTACGCCCATGTTTATGAGGCGCCGCGACCGGAGATCTTTTTCAAGGCGAACGCTCACCGAACTTCAGGTCCGGGCCAGCCGGTTTGCATCCGCGAAGATTCAACCTGGGATGTCCCCGAACCGGAACTTACATTGATGATCACGTCGTCGGGAAAAATCGTGGGGTACACGATCGGCAACGACATGAGTTCACGCAGCATAGAAGGTGAGAATCCGTTGTATTTGCCTCAGGCGAAATGCTACGATAAAAGTGCGGCCATTGGCCCATGCATTCTTGTAACAGCCGCTCCCCTCGACCCTTCAACCCTCATTCAACTCGAGATATTCCGCGGCACAAAAGTATTTGAGGGCAGCATTGCCATCAGTCAGATTAAACGCTCTTTTGAAGAACTCGTGAGGTATCTTTACAAGGCATGCAGCTTTCCGTACGGCAGTTTACTGATGACCGGAACCGGCATCGTACCGGGAAGCGATTTCACGTTAAAGAAAAATGATGAGATTCGCATTACCATTGAACCAATCGGAACACTCATCAATATCGTAGAGTAATACAATCACTTATGACTACACTAACAGGAAAGCATATTATCGGCAACGCGTTTTCGGTTTCCCCGGGCGAATCGTTCAGCGCTACCGATCCCGCTTCCGGAAAAAAACTTGAGCCCGATTTCTATGAGGCTTCCAATGAAGAAATTGATCGTGCTGTTCAAATGGCAACAACGGCCTATAGCGTGTACCGGCGCAAGAGCGGCAGAGAAAAAGCAGATTTTCTGGACGCTATCGGCGAAGAAATAAACGCGCTTGGCGATGAACTCATCGCGCGATGCATGCAGGAGACGGGATTGCCGGAGGCGCGGCTGATCGGAGAACGCGCGCGCACCGTCAATCAGTTGAAATTATTCGCTGAACTGCTCCGCGAAGGTTCGTGGGTGGATGCCCGAATCGACCTTGCCGATCCTGAGCGAAAACCGCTACCGCGCGCGGACATACGCAGCATGCTGCGGCCACTGGGTCCGGTCGGCGTATTC
>CBKWFZ010000631.1:0-3130 GCA_966673785.1 uncultured bacterium | reverse complement strand
TTTATTAAAGCCATGAGTGGGTTTTTTCAAGGACCACAAAGATATAGAAATCAACGCGCCAACAAGGGAAAGACAAAATACCTATTTCCTCTTTTTTACTTCCGGCAACGGCGTCGCTTCCTGGTTCGCGGGATCGCCACAAGACTCATCACCGGGTTTAAGCGTTTTACCGCAATATCCACATTGGGCACCTTCCTTGTTCAGCCAGGGGCTTTGCGATGCGCAGGTTCCACGGAACTCCCCGTCTTTCAAAAAGATCAACCTTACGGACAACGCGGCAAAGAACAGAACGAAGACGGCAAGCGTGATAAGAAAAACTGTCATAGGATTCGCAATATTTTGTCCATTTAAAGGAATAGACCTACTTTCCTGCAAAGTTACTCGTCTTACATCAACGCCCGATAAACCCGATAAGTTTCTATGGAAAAACTTTTGTCACAGCCCGATCCTTCGCGGCCTGAGAAGTTGAAAGCATTCGACCGCCTGCTCACAGTCATGGACGAATTGCGTGAGAATTGCCCATGGGATAAAAAGCAAACGATTGAATCGCTGCGGCATCTGACGATCGAAGAAACCTACGAACTGTCAGACGCTATCCTGGAGGGCGACCTTAACGAAATCAAGAAGGAGATCGGCGATATCATGCTGCACCTTGTTTTTTACAGCAGAATTGCATCAGAAAAGAACGCTTTTGACATCACGGACGTGCTCCACAGTCTCTGTGACAAGCTGGTAGAGCGCCACCCTCATATCTATGGCGATGTTATCGCGAACGACGAAGAGACGGTCAAGGCTAACTGGGAAAAAATCAAACTGCGAAAGGGGAATAAATCCGTGCTTGAGGGCGTCCCAAAATCCCTGCCCGCCCTTGTCAAAGCCATCCGGATCCAGGACAAGGCCCGGGGCGTTGGATTCGACTGGGAAAAGAAGGAACAGGTATGGGAGAAGGTCGAGGAAGAGATGCTGGAATTCAAGAAAGAATTCAACGCCGAATCGGATGAACCTTTCGATCGCGAAAAGGCGCTGGCAGAGTTTGGAGATCTATTGTTCTCACTGGTTAACTATGCCCGTTTTATCAACATCGATCCTGAAGAAGCGCTGGAACGTACGAACAAAAAGTTCATCAAACGCTTTCAGTACCTTGAAACGGAGTCGGCGAAGGATGGAAAAAACATGGGCGAAATGACACTGGAAGAAATGGACCGGTACTGGGAAAAGGCCAAACGGATCTAACATTTCGTTTTTGCTGGAGTTTGCCAATTCATTTCAGCACCCACTTCATAAGAGGTCCGCTGCTCATGCTGGTGATCAGCGCCATGATGACCAGCGAAACGAATAATGTCTCATTGATCAATCCGTTCTCGAGCGCCACAATACCGAGAATGATCTCCATCGCGCCACGTGCGTTCATGCCAAAGCCTGCGGCAAACGATTCTCTCATCGTGAAGCCGCCAAGGCGCGTGCCCCAGCTACTACCTGCAATTTTTCCGGCAAAAGCTACAACCAGAATAACCACCGTTAGCAGCATATTGAAGTTCGTTATGAAGTTCACCTTAAGTCCGATGGCAACGAAGAAAAACGGTGCAAAGACATTATTGATAAACTGATGAACAATTTCCTTTGCCCGTTCCGACATGTGAGCTGAATCGCCAAGGGCAATGCCAAAAAGGAACGCACCGAAGATCGCATGGATGCCGATGAATTCGGTGAGCGCGCCAGCCAGAAAACAAAGTGCGAGAGAAAGGGAAAGGACGCCACCCGGCCACGCCAGTGCCTTATTGATCCATGGCAGCAGCCGGTTTATCAGCCACCTTCCGACGGTCAACATCACAACAGCGAAACCCAATGTGAGGAGTATAGTGTTCATCAGCGGTGCGCGCCCGTGGTCGGTTGCAATCATGCCGAGGACGACGCTGAATACCAGCCATCCGATCAGGTCGGTGATCATTGCCGAGGAAATAATCAGCATTCCAACCCTGGTCTTGAACATGTCAATATCCATCAATATTCTAGCGATGACCGGGAGTGCCGTAATTGCCATGGACGTTCCCATAAAAAGTGCAAAAGGAATCAGATCGCTCTCGTCTCTGACGGATAATAATTCCGGAAGGACAAAAGGAAGTGCGGCGCCGAGTGCAAAAGGGATAACGAGACCGAAAGAACTTGTCAGTAACGCCTGGCGTCCCTGTCTAAGCACAATGTTAAGATCGACTTCAAGCCCGGCGATGAATAACAGCATCACTACGGCAACCTGAACTATTCCGTCAAGTACGAGGGCGGAGTTATCCGCCGCGAAAACGGTACTGAACAACTCGGGGAAGAACATTCCAAACACGGTGGGGCCGAGGACGATACCAGCCAGAATTTCTCCGACAACGCCGGGTTGCCTGAAAACACGTGCCAATTCCGCGAATATCCTTCCCATCATCAGCATGACACCGAGCTGGATGAGAAGCATGGTTACTTCGTGCTGACTAAGCTTGATCATGACCGTGTACCCGCTTTAATTTTCCGAGGATTGATGATCAGCAGGTTGCAGGGCATATCCTGCAAGAGGTATTCTATGTCATGCGGAAACAACCTGTCCACAATTGAAAATCTCCGCGGTGGCGCACCGACTACCAGCAACTGAACGTTTTTCCGCGCGGCGAACTTCGATAGTTCGAAACCCGATTTTCCGCTCACAATCTTGATGTTTATTTTAAGACTGTCATGCGGAACAGGTGCAAGCAGTTTCTCCACGTTTTCAATTTCCTGCTGAACAAGCGATTGCCGGAAGCGTTCGTAGTCCTCCTCCGATGTTTTTGCCGCCGCCGACATCGCCAGGCCGTACATCTTTATTTCCCTTACAATGTGCAGCCAGCTCGCATTTTCGATCCGCGCAATATTCACCGTCACATCGAGGGCTTCCTTTATGTAATCGCTGTTTTCTGCATTTACGAGAATATGCTGGAACGGGACCGGGTTTAGTGACGGCGTGATCAGCGTAAGGACCGAACAATCTGCCCGCCGCAGGATCTCCCTCCCGATAGAACCCAGGTAGTATTGCAGCAGTTTTTCTTTTTTGAGAGCGCCCGCAATGAGCAGATCTACCTGCTCTTTCCGGCAGCGCGCCAGTATCCTGTCCGTG
>CBKWFZ010000630.1:0-3144 GCA_966673785.1 uncultured bacterium | reverse complement strand
ACAGTGATCAGCCTTGTCCGCTCCGGCGTTGTTGACGAGCAGATAATCGATGATAAGGTGCGTCGCATACTCCGGATCATGTTCAAGACGCACATGTTTGGAAAGCGTCCGGAAGGAGCATTGAACACAAAAGAACACCAGAAGGTCGCGAGAACGGTGGCGGAGGAAGGTATCGTCCTCCTCAAGAATGATGGCGTTCTGCCTCTCAGGGGCGGTGTAAGGAGTATCGCAGTGATAGGCGCGAATGCGGATCGCAAGCACGCAGGCGCAGGCGGAAGCTCGCAGGTGAACGCAAAATATGAGATCACAGCGCTTGAAGGTATTCGTGCCGCCGCTGACGAAAACACAAAAGTTCTCTACGCGCCGGGATATGTCATATCAAAAGAAGGTAATGTGGACGAGAAGCTCTTGCGCGAAGCCGTCAACCTCGCATCGGGTGCTGACATGGTTGTGTACGTTGGGGGCTGGATTCACGGGTACTCCGATTTGTGGAATGATAATGCCTTCGATTCGGAAAGCGTCGACAAGCCTTCGATGAATCTTCCATTTGGTCAGGACAGGCTGATCGGCGAGGTTCAAAAGGCGAATTCAAACAATATCATTATTCTCTATGGTGGCGCCGCTACGGATATGTCCGGCTGGGACCAGAACGCGAAGGCGATCATTCAGGCGTGGTATCCTGGAATGGAGGGTGGAGCCGCTCTTGCCGACATTATCACCGGCAAAGTCAATCCTTCAGGAAAGCTGCCAATGACGTTTCCAAAGAAGCTTGAAGATAGCCCTGCACATGCCATGGGCGAATACCCCGGTAGCAATGGTGTGGTTCGCTATAACGAAGGATTGCTTGTAGGGTACAGATACTTTGACACGAAAAAGGTTGAGCCGCTGTTTCCCTTCGGACATGGTCTTTCATATACAACATTTGAAATGAGTGATCTCGCTGTCACGAAAAATGGTGACCGCGTATCCGTATCGTTGACACTGAAAAACACGGGACAAATGGCTGGCGCCGAAGTAGTGCAGGTGTACGTCCGGGATGAAGCGTCTGCTTTGCCCCGCCCCGAGAAGGAGCTGAAGGCATTTAAAAAAGTATTCCTTGATCCGGGAGCTTCAAGCAAGGTCGAGCTCACACTGGATAAAGATGCTTTTATGTACTACGACGATACAAAGAAGGAATGGGTTCTTGAACCGGGGAAATTTATTCTTCACGTAGGTAGCTCCTCGCGGGACATCAGGCTCACAGGAGAAGTTTCGCTCTGAAAATTTAACCGTTGCATGTCATGGAAAGGGTTGCCTCCGGGCAGCCCTTTTCGCGTAAACGGGGTTTTTCAGGGGGCTTGTTTTAACCTTTTAATTTTCCAACTTGCAGTGTAGATAAAACAGATGGATACAATCAAAGATCTTCGCCTCGCCGTTCTTATTGATGCGGATAATGTGCCGCATTCTCAGATCCAGGCCATGCTTCAGGAAATAGCAAAATACGGGACGCCAACCTTTAAGCGAATTTATGCCGACTGGACAAAGCCGACCGTTTCAGGGTGGAAGGGTCAGCTGCTTGAGCACGCGATCACACCGGTGCAGCAGTACAGCTACACGACGGGAAAGAATTCGACGGACTCTGCCCTGATCAGCGACGCGATGGATATTCTTTACACCGGACGTGTCGACGGATTCTGTATTGTATCCAGTGACAGCGACTTCACACGCCTTGCGACCCGGTTACGGGAAGCGGGGATGAAAGTGTTCGGCATGGGCGAGCGGAAAACACCGCTTGCATTTATATCGGCTGTTGACAAGTTTATATACATCGAGATACTGAAAGGCAACGGCGAACAGAAAAAGAAGCCACAGCCGCCCCAAAAGAAGAAGTCCTCGCCACGCAAAAAGCAACAAGAGAGCAACGAACCTGCGCCTCAGCCTGAATCTGAACAATATGTAAACCCGGAACTTGTCAGCCTCATCGAATCGTCGGTTAACGACCTTGCCGATGAGAGCGGATGGGTTTTTCTCGGCGAGCTCGGGAACCTTCTTATCAAAAAGAAGCCTGATTTCGACCCGCGTAATTATGGCTTCAAGAAACTGGTCTCGCTTATCGAGAGCTTTGATCAGTTTGAAATAAATAAAGAGAGTACCGGCAAGGGTAATATTTCCCAGGTGTACGTAAGGAGCAAATCCACATCATGAACACCGGTGAAAGATCCAATGTGAATGTCACTTTCATCAGTTATCAATGCCCGAAGAAATTCTGAAAAAAACGTTAACTTGACGCTTATGACAACAAGTTTCGAAAATCCCTCATCACGCCGTAGCGCATTAAAGAAGATCGCCGGGTCTGCTGCAGTAACCCTGGCGGGTATGTCCCTCTCCGAACGTGTCAGTGCTGCGGAGGCAGTATTGGAAAACAAGTTGAAAGGCAAGATCAATCATTCGGTTTGCCGCTGGTGCTATCAGAATATTCCGTTTGAAGATCTTTGCAAGGCGGCGAAAAATATTGGAATTGCATCGATCGAACTGGTGGGGCCGGAGGAATGGCCCATCCTTAAAAAACATGGGCTCACTGCGGCACTTCCATGGGGTGCGGGGAAAGGGATTACCGAAGGATTCAACAATCCCGCGCTGCACGCCGAGCTGATCAAAAGCTATGAGGACATGATCCCGAAGGTAGCCGCGGCAGGTTACTCCCAGATCATCTGTTTCTCAGGCAATCGCAACGGACTGGATGATGAACAAGGTATTGAAAATTGCGCCGCCGGCCTGAAGAAGCTGATGCCAATTGCGGAAAAGCATAAGGTCACACTGGTGATGGAGCTACTCAATAGTAAGGTTGATCACAAGGACTATCAATGTGACCACACCGAATGGGGCGTGGCGCTTTGTGAAAAAATCGGGTCCGATCAGTTTAAGTTACTGTATGATATTTACCACATGCAGATCATGGAAGGCGATGTCATCGCTACTATCCGTAAATACAACAAATATATCTCGCACTACCACACCGGGGGCGTTCCAGGCCGTAACGAAATCGATGACACACAGGAGCTAAATTATCCTGCGATCATGAAGGCGATTGTTGAAACGGGCTTCAAGGGTTTCGTTGCGCAGGAATTCATCCCCAAGAAAGAGGACAAGATTGCCTCGCTGAAA
>CBKWFZ010000629.1:0-3148 GCA_966673785.1 uncultured bacterium | reverse complement strand
CGACAGCAACGCACCGATCGAACGCGGACTCGGGTATGCAGCGTTTGTCCGCAACAACACACCGGTATTGATTCAGACTTCCGGTGTGCCATACCAGGGCGAGATCGAGTTCCCTGTATTTCCCGCTCAGGGAGGTAACGCGTTAAATGACTGGAACCTGCTGGGGAATCCGTACGCGTCAACGATACGATGGAGCAACGATCCCGAGGCATGGGACAAAACCGACGTGGGCTCGGTGATCGCTGTGCGCAACAACTTTAACACTTCATCCGGACAATTCCAGTATTTCGATGCGGAGACAGAGCTCGGCACGGGCGAAGGTGGAACACTGGATGGCGGAAGAATCGCTCCCGGTCAGGCATTCTGGGTGCAGGCTACCGGCCCGAACGCCGCGGTCACCATCCGTGAACGCGCCAAGGATACAGGCCAGCAGACACTTTATCGCGATGGCGCGCCAAATATCAGTCACCTGCGTATCAAGCTGACGCAGGGTGCAAAAACCGACGCTGCACTCCTTCTGATCACGGAGCTGGGAACAGACAATTACGACCCCGCTTTCGACGGACTAAAGATGGGCAACGAAGGTATCTTCAACCTGTCTACCCTGACAGCGGATGATCATTCCCTTGCCATCAACAAACTGGGTAACTCGTTTTGCTCAAAGACGGTGATGCTGAACATCACCGGAACGACCCCGGGCACATATTCACTCATAATTGATTCTCCCGAAACACTCTTCGGCGTAGGCAGTATCTCGCTGAAGGACAATTTCACCAATTCCACAGTAGTGGTCGATGGATCAACAACGTATGCTTTCGCCGTAACGAGTGATCCCGCCTCTTTCGGAAAGACGCGTTTTGAGCTTATCCTCGACAGGCCGGAGATCAATACGGATGTGATCACCCAACTCGACAACACCTGTGGCGAAGCGCCGCAGATCACGCTGTCAAATACGAAGGCCGGGGTGACCTACGCGATCTATCGTGGCGATGTCGCACTTACCAATGAGATCATGAGCGTTGGTGAAGACCTGCTGATGACCATTCCCGTTTCCGTACTTGCCCATGGTGAAAACAGATTGTCGGTGAAAGCATCCTTCAAGGGATGTGCCTCCGAAATGATCGCCGATGCCGCAGTATTTAACCATTACGCGCAGCCATCGATCGAGTCACAGACTGTTTCTGTATGCGAAGGATCAAGCGCAACGCTGACCGCGAGTCCGCGCGGCGAGGTGGCCGGTTACCAGTGGTACAATGAAGGAGGTAAAATCAAAGGTGCAACGGGTGCTGTTTACGAGACAGAGGCCATCTTCTTTGACAAGTACTATTACGTTCAGGCGATCGATCCGAATGGTTGCGCCGGACCTAAAACAACGATGACCGTATCCCCGGAACTGCTGGACGTACCTGAAATTGTTTTCACGAGTGATACCTTGTCGACAGTGGCAGTTGCTCAGGAATACATCTGGGCGCGCAATGGTGAACCGATACACAGCTCGACAACAGATCCACGATTCACCCCATCGGCTGACGGATCCTATACGCTTACGGTCCGTAAGGGGGGTTGCCTCCGCACCTCACGTGAGCAGGTGGTGACGGGCGTTGAAAGCGAGTCGTTCTCTTCCTTCCAGCTCTATCCGAATCCGACGACTTCCCGGAATATCAATCTCCGGTATGCCGGGTCCGCCGGAAACGGTGTGGTCATCGTAAGAATCGTTGACGTTGTCGGCAAAGAGGTTTACAACAAACCGTACGAAAACATCGGCGATGGAGGTGAACTCCGGATTGAACCATCGCAGCGACTTGCGAAAGGTGTCTACCTCATGACAATCGAGCACACTGCTGGTCAGCAACAGATCAGGTTTATTATCGAAGAATAGCGGCTGAGTTCTCCCGCCAAAAACAAAAAGCCCGGAATTGCAAAAATTCCGGGCTTTTCTTTTTCCCAAAACGGGTCATTTGCCCATTTTTATTACATGGCTAGTGTTGGCGAGAATGCGCTTTATCGGCCTCAAAATTAATTCATCGCCATATACACCAAAATATGAAGCTTTTTTTGTTAATTTATGTCGTTATTCTTACATCACCTAAAAAACTAACTTAACTGCTCAACGTTTACCTCAAATTTTTATGAAAAAACTGGTTGGCTTTCTATTGACCCTGTCAATTGTCACGGCATGGGGTCAGGTCGACACCTCGTACGTGTACAACACGTCCACGCCTTTCGGAACACTTGATATCCGATTGGCGAAATCCGCGACACGCTATTATTATCTCCAGGAGAACATCACTCACAGCTTCCGGGAAAATGGCGGAGTCAGGACGAACACGTACAAGGATATGACCTCCTGGGATTCCAGTCCTTACACGCAGGGCAACCTGAAGGAAAGGAATGGTAACGCAAACTATTTCATTATGAACTACCGACTTCTGTTTCCGGTGGATTATAATGATTCCTACAGCGAAGGCTATCCGCTCATCGTTATGATGCACGGGGCCGGCGAACGCGGCAACTGCTGGAACACGAACTGTTACTGGGCTACGCCTACTTACAATCCGAACGCCAACAACCCGGTTGCGCCTACAACCGCCGATCATTCGCTGCTCAACAACGATCACAACCTTGCACACGGCGGACTTCCCCACCTGACGGCGCGCAACCTAGCCGGCAACAAACTTCCGGACGATCCGACGCTCAACCCGCGGGCATTCCCGGGCTTCGTGCTCTTTGCACAGAACCTCAATGGCTGGAACGTTGCAGCGGTACATGATCTTATCCGTCTTGTTCGGCTGGCAGTTAAGAAGTACAACATTAACCCGGACAGAATCTACATTCACGGTTTGTCCAACGGTGGAACCGCGGTTTACGAAACTGTAAAACGCGCGCCGTGGCTCTTCTCGGCAGCATTACCAATGTCTGCCGTGAGCGATGGCGGCATTATCAGCAAGAACCTTTATTCACGGGTTGCACATGTTCCGGTCTGGACTTTCCAGGGTGGACGGGACACCAGCCCGACGCCGTCAAGAACCCAGGGATACGTAAACAATTTCCGTAACAACGGTATGGATGTGCGTTATTCGCTTTATCCGAACCTCGGACACGGAACGTGGAATACCGCGTACGCCGAACCCGACTTCTTTACCTGGAT
>CBKWFZ010000628.1:0-3150 GCA_966673785.1 uncultured bacterium | reverse complement strand
GAAGGACTGGGAAATCAATTCCTGGCTAACATCCGGGAGGTCGATGCCATCGTCCATGTGGTCCGCTGCTTTGAAAACGACAATATCGTCCACGTCGACGGGAAGGTGGATCCGGTTGCCGACAAGGAGATAATCGATACGGAACTCCAGTTAAAGGACCTGGAGTCGGTGGAAAAGAAAATTGCTCGGGTCGAGAAGGCCGCGAAAGGAGGCGATGCGAAATTGAAGAAAGAGCTGGCAGTGCTTCAGGTCTACCGTGAGGCTCTGCAGGGCGGCCGGAACGCGCGCTCCGTCGACGCCGACGAGGAAGACAGGAAGGCAGTTGCCGATCTCCAGCTTCTTACCGCGAAACCCGTGATATACGTCGCTAACGTCGACGAGGGTTCACTCCACACCGGCAATCGCTTTGTGGACGCCCTCAAGGCTCATGTGAGCGGCGAGAACGCTCAGGTCGTTGTCATCAGCGCAGCCATCGAGGCCCAGATTGCCGAACTTGAAAGTGCAGACGACAGGGCCGTTTTTCTTGCCGAGTACGGGCTTACCGAATCCGGCCTGAACAAGCTGATCCGCGCCTCGTACCAGTTGCTTGATCTCATAACATATTTCACGGCCGGCGAAAAGGAAGTGCGCGCCTGGACGATAAAAAAAGGCTGGAAGGCACCTCAGGCGGCAGGTGTAATTCACACCGATTTTGAGAAAGGATTTATCCGCGCAGAGGTGATAAAACTGGCTGATTACCAGAGATATAAGACCGAGTCCGGGTGCAAGGAGGCGGGCAAAATGGCGGTCGAGGGAAAGGATTACATAGTAGCAGACGGCGATATTATGCATTTCCGTTTCAATGTATAATTTTAGCGTTTTTTGGATTTTAACCTTAGCGTTTTTTTAGTAGCTTTATAAACTGCTGTCACCTGGAGGTGGGCATGTTTTGCGATTCTAGCAGGTTAAATTTTTTTTCCCAACATAATTTTTTGGGGCTTGAGGACCAGGATTATTTTTTCGCTTAAGAACCGGGGGGCTTATGTCCCGTTCCATCACCAGTACTTGTTGGCCCAGGTCATTAAAGGTCTTCTGATTTTCGGCCCTCAGAAAGAATATCTGGATTACACGCAATACAATTTCTCAGGATTAAAAGGACAGACAAAGGTCAGCCGTAAGGGACTTCATTACTTTTCATCAAAAGTGACACTGGTTTTTTCCAGTTCGGACAAAGCTTTCAGGGATTATCTGCTCGCCCGCATTTTTGAACAAAAGGATATCATGGTTGGTAACCTTCATCTTGTCCCTGAGTCTGCTGAAGATGAAGAAACGATCAAGATCACAGGTGAGTCCCGTTTTTTATGCATCTCTCCGGTTGTTGTATTGCCCGCTACGTTTAATGACGATACCGGAAAAAAGTTTGTCTCTCCCGAGAGCGACGAGTTCTCCGACATGCTCTATGAATGTACGCTGTCGCGGATGGAGGCAACCGGCAAGTTTTCAGCCGATCAGCTTGCTTCATTTTACAAATTTCAGGTCGTACCCGATAAAGACTACATCAACCGGATTCAGGCTTCCCATAAGAAGTTTGCGCGCATTTATCCGCTCTTCGATAACGACGTAAAGTTCGAAGTGCGGGGATACACATTTCCCTTTACGTTGTACGCAGCAAAGGAAGTGCAGCAGTTCGTTTATGAGAATGGACTGGGTTACTTCACGAACAAGGGATTCGGAATGCTTGACGTCGCCACGAACGACTCCATTCAACGTCCCGAGCAGCAGGACATGCAGTATGCCTAACGCGGGTTTTCCTGCAGCACGTAATACCCGATAAGCAAATCTGCCCTGGGTTGAAACGGACGGTAGTAAACCAAAATTTCATAGCGATTTTCCGTCTGAAAATGGCTGCCCTCGAAATAGTAGGGCGGGAGTGAATTCGATTTCACGTGGTACAGGTAATCGTACCATCCTTGTTTGAGCATCAGCCGGGCCGAGTATTGCCTCCGTGCTGAATCGTATTCCATTTTACTCAATTCATTAGCCTGCCAGTTCGTAAGCGCGCCAAGGACATACACTTCGCCATCAATTTTCGGCGACGCGAGCGCGAAGTTTACCCAAGCATAATTTGCAAAGCTCTCGTCGCCCTGGTCGTAATTCTGAATGATGTAATTACCATTCAGCTCGTTGTACTGCGCATATGCTTCGTGGTTACGGCTTTTGTCCCGGGCAATCTGAACTTCGAAAGGGCGGACGTTCCGGTCGACGAACGCGACGTTCCTGCCCGGGTTTATCAACGATCGCATGTCGAAAAAACGAAATTCATTTCCGCCGCGAAACATCTTTCCATCATCGAAGAAGCGGTACTCAAGTTCCTTTTCAATCTCCCGCGTGAACATGGGCTTGAGGTCCGTCGCCGCGTTATCCCACCGCTGGTTTTGACGGATCGTTACGTTGACGTCCTGTACAGGGTTCAGGATTTGCAGATTTGAATGATCGATGGTGAAATTGATCTGCTGATTGACCTGGGCAATACTGCCCTGCCCGACAAGATTCTGATTTCGTTTGAGGGTGACCCGGTTCTCGTAGACCATGAAGCGTCGGGAGAGAATAATGTCGTCGCGATTTGTACCGCGATACAGAACCAATACATAATTGCCGGAAAGCTTTACGGGCGGAACCTGAAACCAGTAATGAACATAAGGAATATGTGTGTCGACTGAGAATTCAATATTGTTCACCGGAAATTCGTTGTAGGCTGTAATAAAATCCAGATCCTGGAGCCGCGATTGAGTCCAGTTGTAGTCGCAATGAATAATTCTCGCGAAATAGTCTTCCCGTTGGTTTTTAAGATCGTCGAATTCCAGAATGAGACCGGCCTGTCCGAGCTGGGTAACAGCCGGATTCATCGGGTCGCCTCCTGCAAATAGCCTGACTGTACGTATATCAGGTTCATAGATCGCATCTTCCAGTCGGAGAATCTTCGATCCGTTTCCAGTCCCGGTTGTCGATGGAGTAATGGGGGTACAACCCTGTACGATCATCAGTGCCAGAATGCTATAAATGAGGGTTTTCATACCAGAGAATCAGGCGGATATGGTTTATTTCCCAAACTTGTGACTTCTTGCACGGAATCGGAAGGGGATTTCCAACTTTTTGGGTTTTGTTTGTGTC
>CBKWFZ010000627.1:0-3150 GCA_966673785.1 uncultured bacterium | reverse complement strand
ATTTTCATTTTTCGCGAGCCCGAGTTCTTTATTAATGATCAGCTGGATCGCCATTGCGCGCCTTACCGATTCCTCTGTCGGCGTTGTGATCGCTTCATCATACGCGTTAGTGTGCAGCGAGTTGCAGTTATCGTAGATCGCGTACAGCGCCTGAAGTGTCGTGCGTATGTCGTTGAAGTCGATCTCCTGGGCGTGAAGGGATCGTCCTGATGTTTGAATGTGGTATTTGAGCATCTGGCTTCGCGCGTTTGCACCGTACTTGTGCTTCATCGCTTTCGCCCAGATGCGGCGGGCCACTCTTCCGATCACCGCGTATTCCGGGTCGACACCATTGCTGAAGAAGAAGGACAGATTTGGCGCGAACGCGTCGATGTGCATGCCGCGGCTCAGGTAGTACTCCACATACGTGAATCCGTTGGCCAACGTAAAGGCCAGCTGTGTGATCGGGTTAGCACCCGCTTCGGCGATATGGTATCCGGAAATCGAAACCGAATAAAAATTGCGTACGTTCCGATCGATGAAGTACTGCTGCACATCACCCATCAGGCGCAAGGCAAATTCCGTCGAGAAGATGCAGGTGTTTTGTGCCTGGTCTTCCTTCAGGATATCGGCCTGGACTGTTCCCCGCACCTGCGAAAGCGTTGACGCCTTGATCTTTTCGTACACTTCTGCCGGCAGAACCTGGTCCCCGGTAACCCCGAGCAGCATCAGGCCAAGTCCGTTGTTGCCTTTCGGAAGCGGGCCCTGGTATGCCGGGCGCTCATCCTTGCCGCTGTAAAGTTGTTCTATCTTCACGCGGACCTCCTTTTCCATGCCGTGCTCAAGAATGTATTTCTCGCACTGCTGGTCAATGGCTGCGTTCATGAAGTATGCCAGCAACATTGGTGCGGGACCGTTGATCGTCATCGATACCGAAGTTCGCGGGTCCACGAGATCAAAACCGCTGTAAAGCTTTTTGGCGTCGTCAAGGCAACAGATGCTGACGCCCGAGTTTCCTATCTTCCCGTAAATGTCGGGACGGTAGTCGGGATCATTACCATACAGCGTCACCGAATCAAACGCGGTTGACAGGCGCTTGGCCGGCATAGCCATGCTCACATAGTGGAATCTTCTGTTCGTACGCTCCGGACCGCCTTCACCGGCGAACATTCGCGTTGGGTCTTCACCTTCGCGCTTGAACGGGTAGATGCCGGCGGCATACGGAAATTCGCCGGGAACATTTTCCTGCAAAGTCCAGCGCAGCAACTCGCCCCACGCCTCGTAACGCGGCAACGATACCTTGGGAATCTCCACGTGCGACAGTGAAGATGAATGCGTTTTGATACCGATTTCCTTGTCGCGGACTTTGAAGCTGAAAACCGGATCACGGTACCTTTTCACCTTCTCGTTCCACTGCTCCAGCAACAACATATTGCGCTGGTCAAGCTGAACTTTAATCCGGTTGTACTGTTCCTCAAGTGCGTCTTTGACGCCGTCAGCCGGAGACCCGGGTTGGGTGAATGTTTGAATCGTACGCCGGATTGCGTATAGCTGCTGCGCTATTTCCGATTGTTCGCTCACCCACTTGTCATAGTTCCGGTTGTTCTCCGAAATTTCGCTGAGATAACGCGTCCTTGAAGGCGGTATCACGAACACCTTCTCCGACATTTCGCGACTTATGGCAAAGGTTGAGTTCAGATCCGAGCCGGTCTTGTTCACTAGTGTCTCCATGACCCTGCGGTAAAGCTGATTCGTACCGGGGTCATTGAACTGGGATGCAATCGTTCCGAAGACCGGCATGTCTTCCGGTTTCTGATCCCATAACTGATTATTGCGCTGGTATTGCTTGCGGACATCGCGTAATGCATCAAGTGCGCCGCGTTTGTCAAACTTGTTGAGAGCGATAACATCCGCGAAGTCGAGCATGTCAATCTTTTCGAGTTGCGTGGCGGCGCCATACTCCGGTGTCATCACGTATAGTGCCACGTTGCTGTGGTCGAGAATCTCGGTATCGCTTTGGCCGATGCCTGATGTCTCGAGGATGATCAGGTCAAAACTTGCCGCTTTCAAAACAAGCAATGCCTCCTTCACGAATGCTGACAACGCGAGATTACTCTGCCGGGTTGCGAGCGAACGCATATACACACGGCTGTTGTTGATAGCGTTCATGCGGATGCGGTCGCCAAGCAATGCTCCCCCAGTCTTTCGTTTGCTTGGGTCGACCGAAATTATCCCGAGTGTCTTATCGGGAAAATCCATGAGAAAACGTCTCACGATTTCGTCTACGATGGATGACTTTCCCGCGCCCCCTGTACCGGTGATGCCCAGTACCGGCGCAGTTGACTTTTCCGCCTGCTTGCGGATCTTGTCGAATGCAGGAGTTGCCAGTTCGGCGAAGTTCTCGGCGGCCGAGATAAGTCGCGCAATGGCCAACGGGTCCTTCGTTGTGAGCCGGTCAACTTCGTCGGTCAGGACATCGCCGAGTGGATAGTCACTTGTTTTTACGAGGTCGTTGATCATGCCCTGAAGACCCATGGCACGACCATCATCCGGCGAGTAAATGCGGGTGATCCCGTACTCCATCAGTTCACGGATTTCTTCGGGAAGGATTACGCCGCCGCCACCACCGAAGATACGGATGTGACCGGCTCCTTTTTCCTGGAGCAGGTCGTGCATATAACGGAAATATTCATTGTGCCCACCCTGATAGCTGGTCAGCGCGATGGCATGTGCATCCTCCTGGATCGCCGTGTTAACCACCTCTTCAACGCTGCGGTCGTGACCGAGATGGATCACTTCGCATCCGGTGGCCTGAATGATCCGGCGCATGATGTTTATTGAGGCATCGTGGCCGTCAAAAAGGCTCGCCGCTGTTACGATCCTTATTTTGTTAACTGGTTTATACGGTGGTGGTGCCTCATGCCCGCTCAAATTTGGCTTTTTCGGCGTTTTTTCCTGCGTTGCTGGCTGCATACTAAATATCTCCCGACAGATTAAAGCGTAAAAATAATCACTTCCACGACATTTAGCTAACAGGTATTAGGTTTGGGTTTTTTTCACTCTGTTGACTTGCGATTATGTGGATAAATCGAAACTAACGGCTGCGTTGTAAGCGGCTCCGCGGCAGAGAGCGCATAGGTATAACGTTGGTTAGTTAAGTGGATAAGGATG
>CBKWFZ010000626.1:0-3156 GCA_966673785.1 uncultured bacterium | reverse complement strand
GGAATCCGCCGCAATATCGAGTTCGACCAGTTCCGAGCTGAAGTTATCCTTCACCTCAACATCAAGCGGAAACCGTCTTTTCACTTTCTCGGGCACGCTCACGTGGAGTAGTCGCGCCATGACAGAAAGGGTCGTGCCCTGAAGCAATACCGAGATTGCCGAAATGAAAAATACGAGATTGAAAATCGTATCTGCATAGTGAACTCCGGCAAGCAGCGGATAGGTCGCGAAGACGATTGGCGCTGCGCCACGAAGGCCAACCCAGGAAATAAACAATTTCTTTCTGAAATTAAAGCCGCGGGCAAAGGCCATTGAAATAAAGACCGATACAGGTCGCGCGACAACGATAAGAAAGACCGAAATAAAAATGCCCTCCGGGATGATCGGAATAATCTCGGTGGGATAAACCAGCAAGCCCAGGGCAAGGAACATCACAATCTGCATCAGCCATGCCTGACCGTCGTAGAACTTCATTAAGCTCTTCTTATGAATCAGGTTGCCGTTACCGAGGATAATTCCCGCGATGTAAATGGCAAGGAAAGCGTTACCTCCGATCAGATTCGTAAAGCTGAAAGCAAAAAATACGAGCGACAGAATAAGGACAGGGTACAACCCGTCAACGTCAAGCTGTATGCGATTGACGATCCATTTCATCATCACACCGAAAGCATAGCCGCACATGCCGCCGAGTCCCATACTGATGAAGAACTTCGGAATCAATGATGTGAATGACGCATCCGGTTCCTGAATCAGGTAAATGATGCTGATGGTAAGGAAGTAAGCCATGGGGTCGTTACTTCCGCTTTCAAATTCAAGTAAAGGACGCAGGCGGCCCTTGAGCCCCACGCTTCGTGATCTGAGAATGCTGAAAACGGCAGCGGCATCCGTTGACGAAACGATGGCACCCAACAGGAGACCTTCCAAAATCGTAAGTCCAAGCAAATAAGACGTGAAAACACCGACCAGAGAAGCTGTGACAAATACCCCGAGGGTGGACAATACAAGGCCGGATCTCACGACAGGCTTTATGCTCTCCCATTTCGTGTCGAGTCCGCCCGAAAAGAGAATGAAAGTAAGTGCGACCATCCCGAGAAATTGGGTGGTCTTCGGGTCATTGAAGTAGATTCCGCCTGGACCGTCCGAGCCGGCAAGCATACCTACGATGAGGAAGAGGATCAGTGTCGGTATCCCGAACTTGAACGACGTCTTACTGGCGATGATGCTGATAAACAGCAATATCGACCCAAGCAACAGGATATTGTCGGCAGACAACGTCATCTTCTTCCGGCTTTAAGCATACAGTTTGATGCAATAGTACTCAGCCCACAGCATCTTCGCAACTGCGTGCGATCCCGGGAAGAAGAAAATAAACTAGATTGGAATCGTACGTTCTACAGACTCCTGACCCGCCCGGGCTTCAACTTCCCTGGCCTCAGGCGAGACCGACGGAACGATGAACAGCGGAACCTGAAGGGTGCCGAGAAAAGACAACAGCGGCTGGCCCTTGTGATCGTAGATCTCACGGGCAAGCTTTTCACTCAGTACCACGACCGATGAAGGGTTCTTGCGGACAAACTTCTCAATATTATCGGAGTAGAAACCGATCTCGGTAATGAACGATGATGGCACCGCCGTGCCGTTCTTGACGCCGGCGGAAAGCGCCAGGTAACTGCGTTTGGCTTCTTCCTCCGTTTTCCGTTGAAAGGAAAGAATATCAGCGACCTTCCCTGTTTGTATCAGACGGTAAGAATACAGGACGGCCAGGTCCGCGGCTGTGCCGCCCGCAATCTTGTTAGCCCACCGTAAGGCGTTGACAGACGATTCTGAAAAGTCTATCGCACACAGAATATGGTCTTTCATGGTTACAGATCCCCGCAAGAAAAATTCGTTCACAGTACGAACATACGTGCAGAAAAGAAACAGGATACCGATTTGCGTCAGAAGAAAAACTGATTTTTATCATTTGTCCGGGAAAATGTAAATTGCGCCATATGGCAGGATCGGAAAAGTTCAATCTTCAGATAACATCTAACGATACATTTCGCGAAATCTTTCAGGGGTCGGCTGAAGGAATCATCATGGTAAACCGGGAAGGGATCATCATGCTTGCAAACCCGGTATCGGAACAAATGTTCGGCTACGGTGCAGGCGAGCTCATCGGCCAGAGTCTGGAAAACCTGCTGCCCGAGCGATACCGCGGCGGGCATTCTCACCTGCGGGATAACTTCAACCAGCATCCTTCACCGCGTCGCATGGGCGTCGGGAGAGACCTGATGGCGATGAAAAAGGACGGGAGCGAGTTCCCCGTTGAGGTCAGCCTGAGCTATAAGCAGATAAAGAGTGACTTCCTTGTAATGGCGTTTATAATTGACATTACGGAACGCAAACGGGCTGAAGAAGCGCTGAAAAGCAGTGAAGAACAGCTACTGATATATGCCGCTGAACTTGAACGCAAAGTACAGGCAAGAACCGAGGCGCTCAACAAGAGCGTTCACGAACTGGAAAAGGAAGTCGAAGTAAGGAAGAAGGCCGAAGAAGAGGCCAGAAATGCACTGGAGAAGGAACGCGAACTCAATGAACTCAAGAGCAAGTTCGTCTCGATCGCAAGCCATGAATTCCGAACGCCGCTCAGCACCATTATGAGTTCGGCCTCGCTTGTATCGCAATACCTGCAGAAAGGTGATATCGAAAAGATCGACAAGCATACTGCGCGCATCAAGTCCAATGTCAATCACCTCACTGCGATCCTGAATGATTTTCTTTCACTCGGAAAGCTCGAGGAAGGTCGTATCGAAATCAATCGTGAAACCTTCATGCTCAATGAGTTCCTGAAGGAAATTCAGGAAGAACTGAAACCATCTTTGAAAGAAGGACAACAAATTGTGCTCGAATGCCCCGCCAAAGACGAACTGGTGAGCACCGACCCGCGGATCATCCGCAACAGTCTGTTCAACCTGCTTTCGAATGCGATCAAGTACTCGGAGGTAAACAAAAAAATCTACCTGAGCAGCGGCATCGAGGATGGTCATCTTACGATCAGCGTGCGTGATGAAGGTATCGGCATACCGAAAGAGGACAAACGCCACATGTTTGACCGATTTTTTCGTGCCAGCAACGTCACAAACATTCAGGGAACCGGTCTTGGACTTAATATTG
>CBKWFZ010000625.1:0-3160 GCA_966673785.1 uncultured bacterium | reverse complement strand
CGGGCTTGTTCGCTTTGCTGCTGACAGAGCGAATGAAGGAGTACCGCGTGCTTGCGTTTCTCTACCTTGGACCATTTGTGATTCTCCTCCTGAACGGAACGAGCAAGGCGGAGTACCTCTTGCCGGCATATTCGGTTCTATGGGCCGCGGGCGGCATCTGGTTTGAATCGCTCGCTGCCGATTACCGGTCAGTCAAAATAGCCGGTGTTGTCGCCATCGCCTTGTGTTTCGTGACTACGGTTGTATTTCTTCCGATGGTACTGCCTGTCCTGCCTGTGAAGACTTTCATCGGATATTCGGAATCGATAGGAATGAAACCTTCGTCGTCCGAAGGCAAGGATCTTGCTGAACTGCCCCAGTTTTACGCCGACATGTTCGGGTGGAAGGAAAAAGCACAATCCGTTATCGACGCGTATAACACTCTTTCCGAGGAAGAGAAAAAACGCGCGCTGATATTTTCAGATAATTACGGACGTTGCGCATCCGTGGAATATTATGGACGTGAACTGGATTTACCCGAGGTGATCGGAAATCATAACAGTTACTGGACGTGGGGTTATCCATACGCACCCGATCCGCTGATCATACTGGGGGGCGATGCCGAAGATCACGCCAAAGCATACCGCGATGTGCAACAGGTAGGTATTTCTAAATGCGATTATTGCATGCCCTACGAGAATAACGTGCCGGTTTATATTTGTAGGGGACTGTACCGCGACTTCGATGAAGTATGGCCACAGATCAAACACTTCGAATAAGCAAGGCTGCGGTTTAGGAAAGGGATCATATTGGCTGCGACGAAATAACCGACAAGGCTCCCATTGGGCTTCAGGCTGTCTGCGGAAGCTTAAACGGGCTGACGTCCTGGTTGGGGGCCCCTCTTTCACCGCAAGGGCTCGAAGGAACGCAAGGAATTGGAAGTCTGAGTCTAGCTTTGGGGCTTCCCGAACGCGGGGAATGCGTTTTTAACAATTCCCGCGTGGACACTTACGTAATTACACTCATTATTCTGGGCGCTTCTATGCTTGGGATGGCGTGGATGCCTTTACTGACGAAAAAACTCAAAGTTTCATACTCGGTCGTCTATGTATTCCTGGGTATGCTCTTGTACAAGCAACTGAACTTCCTTCCGTCGCCGAATCCGTTTTCTTATCTCGACTTTACTGTTCACATCACAGAACTTGTCGTGATTATTTCACTGATGGGCTCGGGTCTCAAGATCGACGAACCGTTTTCAATGCGAAGCTGGCGTATTCCCTTCCGACTTGTAACAATCACAATGGTACTTACGATCGCTGCAATTGCGTCGCTTGCGTTTTTCTTGCTGAAATTTGACCTGCCTTCAGCGCTGCTGCTGGGGGCAGCGCTCGCCCCCACGGATCCCGTACTGGCCGGAGATGTTCAGGTCGGTCCGCCGATGGAGAAGTCGAGAAATGAAGTGCGGTTTTCTCTTACCGCTGAGGCGGGGATGAACGACGGAATGGCTTTTCCGTTCACGTGGCTTGCAATTACCGTCGCATTACGTATGCAAAACGAGGCCACGCTTTTTCACTGGCTCTGGTTTGATCTTTTTTATCGCGTTGCCGCGGGACTGCTACTCGGGTACCTTATGGGGAAAGTACTGGCATGGCTACTTTTTTCACTTCCTGAAAAAAGATCTTTCCCCGTTGTCCGCGAGGGGTTTATCGCTATCTCATCCACGTTACTTGTATACGGACTCACGGAAATGGCGAGCGGCTACGGGTTTATTGCAGTATTCGTAACTGCTGTAACCCTCCGAAATCATGAGCTTGAAAACAAGTTTCACGTTGAGTTGCACTCCTTCACGGAGCAAGTGGAGCGTATGCTTATGGCTATTATCCTGCTTCTGTTTGGCGGAATGCTCAGCGTTTATATTCTGGAAGCAATGACATGGTACTATGTGTTGTTTGCCGTCATCGTTGTCTTCCTGATCAGGCCAATCTCGTCGTGGCCCGCTTTGGCAGGAACAAAACTTCACCCAAAAGAACGTGCGGTCACAGGATTCTACGGAATCAAAGGCATCGGTTCTCTTTTCTACCTCTCATTTGGTCTGAAGCAAGCTGACTTTGAGTTTGCCGGAGAGCTTTGGGTTCTCGCATCGGTTGTGATTCTGCTTTCCATAATCGTACATGGATTATCTGCGGCCGGGGTCATGACATACATGCAAAAGGAGTTTGGCAGAGAACGTACGTCGCCCGGATAATAGGGTCGGAGTGTAGTATTTTCTCCTCACTTACTGTAAATGATCCATTACTGCTGCCCGAATTGCGGCAATTATGCGGCCCGAATGCCTGGAATAATTATATATGCGTATAGGAAAAGGCCGTTATGATCTACCCATCCTACTATCGCAAAGGACCTGTTTGCATTAAGCGCGAGAATTCCCGTTCGGGAAAGCAGGTTGATCTGTCCGAAACATCGCACCGTGATCCATTCAAGGTGATTCAGACCTCCGACAAAGCAAGTTTCGACGAAATCGTATCGGGTATGGAGCCCGTATCATTTGAGACGTACGAACGGTTCCTTATCCTGCTACACAACAAAAGCAAACAGGAAGCGCGGTCGTTCCGCGAGACACACGACCACTCGCCCGAGTATGTGAACCTTTTCCCCCGGCGAAATTTCTTCGAGTAACCGTTAATATTTTTCTGCAATCAGATTCCGGTAGGTCCGCGCAAGCGATCCCTGGCTCACCCCGAAACTGTACAGCGCGAAAATGTAATAATAGATGCATTGAAGGCGATAGATGCCGTTGTCAAGATATTTCCGCGCACTTGTTGTGATATATCTGGGAATGACAACGAAGCTCCCTTTTGATTTAATCCTGCGGATGATTTCCTGGTCTTCAAGCAGAATGTGGTCTTCGCGGAATCCGCCAATCGCATTGAATAAATCCCGTGTTACAAAAAGACTCTGATCGCCGAAACGGAACCACGTGTTGTTAAAACGTGTAAACCACGCGTTAAGCCGCAGAAACCAATGCTGATGGTCGAACTGCAGGCGGAAACATCCCCCCAGGTATCCGTCGTGAAAATGGTTCTTGATTTCATTTACAAAATCGCGGGGTGGCAATGAGTCGGCGTGAAGAAAATAGAGGACCGAACCGGTTGCAGCTTTTGCGCCGGCGTTCATCTGGAGC
>CBKWFZ010000624.1:0-3161 GCA_966673785.1 uncultured bacterium | reverse complement strand
CTCCGGAGGATTTCCTGGCGCGAAGGAGGCGGGAACGCGAGGAACGTCTCGGGCACGTAAATGTTGGCCATGTCGACGAGCCCGAGGCCCCTGCCGGCGACGTGCGTATGGAATCGCTTTTATAACCGGAACAGCTGGGCGGCGTGTTGTTCGGTATTGAAGCCCAGTCCGTTATCGATCACTTCGAGCACCGCCATACGGTTTTCAATTCGACTTGATGCGACCACGCGCAGCGTGCGATCAGGCGAGCGGAACTTCATGGCGTTGCTGAGAAGATTATAAAATATACTTTGAATGATCGGCCTCACGGTGACAAGGTCCGGTAATTGTTCGAAGTTGGTGATAATCTGTTCAGAACCCGCGAGCCCATCCTGTAACAGGTTCTTGCTTCTGCTCCACTCTTCCTCCAGGTTGACCATTTCATGAACCTGGTGGGGAGTGTTGCGCAGGTCGAGCAGGTCACTCAGGTCGCGGATAATCAGATCAAGGTCGGATGCAGTTTTATGTATGAGATTTATCCACTGGTGCGCCTGTTTGATATCGGCCTCTACCTGAGCAAGTCCGGCCAGCCCGAGCAGACGCGCGACCGGAGCGCGAAGGTTATGCGAGACTGTATAGGAGAATTGGAGCAGTTCCGTGTTGTGTTTGACCAGTTCCTCGTTCGCCTTCCTTACCTCAAGCGTTTTCTCCGCCACGATCTTTTCGAGCGTGCGGTTGATTTCGCCCATATTCTCATTGCTGACGGCAAGCTCGTCGGCCTGAAGTTGTATTTTTTCCTTCTGTTCAGACACCTCCTGGTAGAGACGTTTTAACTCCGCGTTCACATCGTGCAGGCGATCTGCCTGGGCCTGGATCTGACTGTTCTTCTCCGTGACGGCTACATTCAGGACCTTGATGCGGGCGTAGAATCTGTAATACACAAAAGCCAGGACGCCGAGCAGAATTAAGGCAACGAAACCGGCTACCAGGAGAATGTATTGCTGCCTTACCTTCGCGGTCTGAATCTGAAGCTGGTCTTTTGCAAGCTGTCTTTCTTTTTCGAGCAGCTGAATGTTCCGGTCGCGGATTTCGATTTCCGCGATCTTTTCCAGGTCGGCGAAACGTCTGGCCAGATCAGACCGGTGTATCGAATCGCGAAGTTGCCCCGCGAGTGTCGCATAATGCAGCGCCTCCTCGAACCGGTGCTGGGCGCTCAGGAGATCCCGTCGCAGGTTGTAGTTTTTCATACGGATCTCATGTGCGCCAATCAACTGTGCAAAATACAGCGACCGATCAAGGAACGCACCTGCCTTTGTCTGGTCTCCGAGTTGCAAATACGTTCCCGCCATTCCCCAATAAGACCAGGCCTGCATCGCGTATTCAGAAATGGAAGAAGCAAGCTGAATGCTTTGTTCAAACAGCGGTATCGAAGCTTTCAGATTACCGCGGCGCTGTTCCAGCACGCCGAGATTGAGAAACGCTTCGCTCATACCTCTTCTGTTTCCAAGACGCCGGTGTATTTCCATTACCCGGTTGAGATCGCGACGCGCAAGTGCATACATCTTCAACTGGATCTGAACAACGCCCCTGAGCATCAGGGCATCAGCCTCGACATTAAGCATTAGTTTTCTGTTACCCGAATCAAGGACTTCGGTACTCATCGCGAGAGCTTGCTGCAAATCCCCGAGATGAAAATTGACCCAGCCGATTTCGTTCCGGATTATGATCGCCTCTACTTCGAAATTTTTCAGCTTGCTTAGCTTCAGCGCCTCGTAAAGGTTGTTCAGCGCTAATTCATAACGACCCCTTTCCCGGAAAAGGCGACCCATATCGATCATAAGCGTTACATACTTCCGGTAGAGCCCTTTGGAGAAATAGTAGTTACGTGCAGAGTCAAAAAGTGCGAGTCCTTCGTCGAATTTTCCCTGGTGGAAATTCAAAAGTGCGGAAAGGTGTCTGATGTCATTAATCGTTTCGCCATCGATCGTACTTTCTTCCGCCAGCTGGCGCGCTTCACGAATGATCGACTCGGCAACGATATTATCTCCGTTTCTGACGGCGATGTTTCCTTTTAGAGCGAGTGCCTCAGCCAAAAATCCCGGATCGCCCAGTGCTCTGCGGATGTGTATCGCCTTATCGAGGTAGTACTGCTGGGAGTCAGGCTGATAACGCTGCCCGTGCAATGCACTCATGTTCCGATAAAGCTTCGACAAGGTAACGGAGTCAGAACCGTTCCGAAGAATGGCATAGCTCTTTCTGAAATACAGCAGTGCGGAATCCTCCTGAACCTCTTCAAGACTGCAATTACCAAGTTGAAGATAGCCGTAACCAAGGAGCGCATCGTTGCCGGCCTTTCGGGCAAGCTTCAGGCCCGCGTGCAGGTCCTGATGCGCAGCACTGAACTGTCCCGATAAGTATCGGTGAACGCCGCGGTAAGTAAACGCTTTTGCTTCGCCATTCAGGTAGCCCAGCTCGCGACTCAGTTCGATGGCTTCAGCGCTGTATTGGATGACCTTCGTACTGTCTTTCGTGATGTATCCGTACGTGAGATCATTCAGGATATCGACGCGCTCGAAGCCCGTGGTACCTTCCAGACTCTTGTCCCGTTTGTCGGCGGGAACCGTCTGGGAAATAGCGCTGGACGACGCCAGGAAAGCTATGACAAGTACGTAAACACGAAGGGGGGTCATCTTGCTGGATACAAGCCCGAAAATAACTTGTCGTACAAAGGTAAAAAACAGGATTATGGCAGCCCACCTTACTTCTTGTACTTTGCCCGTGTATTAGCCGAATTTCCGTTAGATATCCTTACGTCAGTACATTTTCAGGCTTTCTGACTGATTCCCCGGTAAGCCCGGCGTCATCGGACGCGATATGTAGATCATTTGAGATTTCATTGACGATCCGGTCCATCGTTACTGCTTCATGTTCAACCTGGCTGAATATCCAGGAGAACTCGGGTGAATTGTCCATTCTTGACAGGATAATCAGGCCGAGAATCCGGGCAAGCGGGCCCCGGACCTTGTGCGCATTGGTGTACGCATAGCGCATCAGGATTTCGTTCTGTCGCCTGATATCACTTGCCTTTCTGTCGACCATTTCTTCGAGGTGAGCATTCAGCTCCGACAGGCGGTGGCCCTGATCTTCAAGCCCTGGCAGAACGTGACGCTCTACGGCAACTT
>CBKWFZ010000623.1:0-3162 GCA_966673785.1 uncultured bacterium | reverse complement strand
GGCAGCCAGGCCGATGTTCCTTTTTCCCAGTCAACCGCCGCATAAAGATGCGTGAGCCCATTACTCACTGCAAGGTATCTGGCGCGTAAAGTCGCGTTGTAGACGGAAGCCTGAAAGACCGACTTCTCCGAAAGCGCAACATCAGGCGCCTTGCATTCGACGATCATCCAGGGGGAGCCGTCGCGGTCATAAACGACAATGTCGCTGCGTTTGAGCCTTTGATTGTATTGCAGGCCTCCTTCTATCCGGATCAGAGAACGTGGATACCCATTCAGAAGGAGAAAATTCACAAAGTGCTGCCGCACCCACTCCTCGGGAATGAGGACTATATACTTTTTCCGAATGACATCAAAAATCCATAGTTTACCCTCAGCTTTTCTTAACTTATATTCAAACGGCGGCAGATTGAGGGAAATCATGATGGTTTCAAATTTAATAAACTATGAAGACCAAACAGGAAATTGTTGAGAACTGGCTACCGCGATATACAGGTCAGGCGCTCAATCACTTCGGCGAATATATTCTTCTGACGAACTTCGATAATTATGTGAAGATGTTTGCGGAATGGCACAATGTTCCGGTTAATGGAGTGGACAGGCCCATGCGAAGTGCAACTGCCGAAGGTATAACGATTATCAATTTCGGTATGGGCAGTCCGAACGCAGCTACCGTTATGGATTGTTTGAGTGCTATTTCACCGAAGGCAGCGTTGTTTCTCGGCAAGTGCGGTGGTTTGAAAAAGAAGAACGATCTCGGTGACCTTTTGCTGCCGATAGCGGCAATCCGCGGAGAGGGAACATCAAACGACTACTTTCCCCCGGAGGTACCCGCGCTTCCCGCCTTCGCCCTGCAAAAAGCGATCTCGACAACTATTCGGGATCACAATCGTGACTACTGGACGGGAACCGTCTATACTACAAACAGGCGCGTCTGGGAATGGGACGAAGACTTCAAGCAGTATCTCAGAAAGATCCGGGCGCAGGCGATCGACATGGAAACCGCCACCATCTTTAGCACGGCATTTCACAATAAAATACCAACGGGTGCGCTATTGCTCATCTCGGATTCACCGATGGTGCCCGATGGCGTCAAGACCGAAGTCAGCGATCTCGCCGTAACACAAAAGTTTGTCGAAATTCATCTGAAGATAGGGATCGATTCGCTGAAGCAGCTTATTAACAACGGTATCACCGTCAAGCACCTGCGCTACTGACTTCGGACGATGCTGTGATATTACGGCTCCGGACCCGCAGAAGAATAACGAGTCCGATAACAAAGAACACGGCCAGAGCCAGCGCGCTGTACCGCATATCTCCGGTCAGTTGATTCACAAGACCATACATGAAGGTACCGAACACGATGGACAGGTTATAGGTCACATCATAGAAGCTGAAATACGATGCGTGATCAATTGTTTTCGCGGGGATCAGTTTCGAATAAGTTGCACGCGACAGCGATTGAATACCCCCCATGATCATTCCAACAACAAAAGCGAGGCCGTAAAAATGGTATTCGTTTCCGATGTTGTAAGCAGCGACGCATACGCCGATCCAGATCGCATTCATCAGCACGAGCGCAAACCGGTTTCCTTTCCTGCCCGAGATACGCGCGAACAACCACGCGCCCAGCGCGCCGACGAGCTGAATAATTACCATGGTGGCGATGAGCTTGTGTTCCTCCAGCTGCAGCACATCCGTACCGAACAACGTCGCGAGGTACATCACAGTTTGCACCCCCATGTTGTAAAAGAAAAACGCGAGCAAATATTTCCGGAGGTTGCCCTGATGCTTCAACTGATTCCACACCTTGCGGATTTCGGCATAACCCTTCGTCCACACGTTACCCGATGGTTTGCGGTTAAAGGGATTGTCGGGCAGGATGGCAAACGGAATCCATGAAAACCCGATCCACCAGAGGCCCACGAGCAGGAATGTAAAACGCGTCGCGTTCAGCCCGGCGCGTTCGCCGCTGAAGCCAAACGCATCCGGGTTCATGATAATGATAAGACATACGATCATCAATATCACGCTCCCGTAGTAACCCATGGAGTATCCGCGCGCGCTGGTGGCGTCGAGCCGATCCTGCGTGACGATCTCAGGAAGGAAAGCATCATAGAACACAAGACTCCCGGAGTAGCCAATGCTGGCAAGTATCGAACAACCGATACCCCACCAAAGGGTTTCCATACCCGTGAAGAAGTACAGTCCCATGCAGGCAACACTGCCCACCCAGACGAATGCTTTCATGAATGGTTTCTTGTTGCCGGTATAGTCGGACACACCCGACAGAAAAGGGAGGATGAGCGCCACGATGAGAAACGAAACCGAAAGCGCATACGAATAAAGGACTGAATTCTGAATCGTGAAGCCGAGGAAGTTCACAAGGTCGGAGTCGCCATTAACCGCCACAGCTTTGTAGTAGATCGGAAAAATGGCGGTGGTGATAACAAGCGTATATACCGAATTAGCCCAGTCATACATATACCAGGCGCGGACAATCCTGCGGTTATTTAATTCGGGCGCGAGCGAAACTTCAGACATAAAAAAACCTCCCGGTTTGATCCGGGAGGCAATATAAAATTTAAGAAGGCATTAATTCCTATTCCTCGGCGCGTTTACCGACGGCTGAGTACAGAATTTTCCTGGCATTAGCTTTACGCAATTCCGTCTCAACATCGGCGATGATACCTCGTTTGGCCTCATTGTCCACCTTCATAGACACGGTCATGGCATCACGCTCAAACTCGTTAAGTTTTGCCTTCTCGGCGTTCACCCACTGGATAATCCCTTTGGGTTCGATGAATACATCGTTCGCCTGGATCTTCGCTGCTTCTCCAAGTCCCTGTTCTTTTGGCTGGCCAATGTACAGGTAAGCGATCAGTGATTTTTTTGCAAGCTTTTTCAGCTGCGAGGCTTCCGGCATGCGCTGCTCCACTTTAACACTCGTGTCGCGCATCTTTGTTGTCACCATGAAGAAGAACAGGAGCATGAACACAACGTCCGGCATGGACGACGTGGGGATTTCCTGCTTCACATTGGTTTTCTTTTTGAACTTTGACATACTCCGTTTCCTGTTTTAGTTTAACCACCAATTTTCGTCGGTTCTGCGATTGAGATCGCTTTTGGAATCTCCACTTCACCGGCGGGCGTAATACCCCGACCC
>CBKWFZ010000622.1:0-3164 GCA_966673785.1 uncultured bacterium | reverse complement strand
GCGTCATCTTGAGCAGGTCGCTTACAAGTGGCGTGCAGCCTCCGCATCCGGTACACGCCTTCGTTGACTTTTTGATGTCCTCAACCGTAGTCGCGCCGTTGGCCGCAACCTGTTCCACGAGATCGGCCTTGCAAATATTTTCACAGGAACATATCTGAGCTGAATCCGGCAAACCCGCAACGCCGGAACCCGCGGCCGCAGGTTCCGTTGTGCCCACAATAAGCGAGGCGGGATTGGGCGGCAATGGCATGGCGTTAACGACCATCTGGTGCAGCATGTTGTACTGGTCTGCATCACCGATCAGTATGCCGCCGAGCAGACGCGTCCCGTCCGGGGAAACGTTAATGCGCTTATAGATGCCGTTAAGTCTGTCCGTAAAGGAAAGTGGTATCGAATCCACACCTTCGCAGAAAGGGTCACCAAAGCTGGCAACGTCGACGCCGATAAGCTTGAGTTTGGTCGACATATCGAATCCCGTAAACGTCCTCGTCTGTTCATTCGTGATCTGTCTCACGACTACTTCGGCCATTTCATATCCGGGCGCGACCAGACCATACACCATGCCGTTGTGAACCACTGCTTCACCGATCGCGAAGATATTGCGGTCACTTGTCCGCATCTGATCGTCGACGATAATACCACCACGGGGATGAACCGTGAGAGACGCGGCCTTGGCGAGTTCATCGCGCGGACGTATTCCGGCTGAGATGACAAGCATCTCACATGCGAGGTGCGATCCATCGGCAAAAGCAAGGCCTTCCAGTTTGCCGTTGCCTTCGATGGCGCTTGTATTCCTGCCCAGGTGAACCGTAATGCCGAGGCGTTCGAGCTTCGTTACCAGTACTGCGGAACCTTCGTTATCAATCTGTCGGGGCATCAGCCGGTTTGCAAATTCGACCACGTGCGTTTCGAGACCGAGATCGAGCAGTGCTTTCGCTGCCTCGAGCCCGAGCAGGCCTCCGCCCATCACGGCACCGCGTTTAACCTTCGAGGCATACGCGCTGATCTGATTCAGATCTTCGATAGTACGGTAAACAAAAACGCCGTGGCGCTCGACACCGGGGATCACGGGCACAAAGGGACTCGAACCCGTCGCGAGTACGAGGTAGTCGTAGTGATCGCATTTACCTGAGTGCGTACGAATGGTTTTCGCCACGCGATCTATTTCGACGACCAGTTCGCCGGTGTATAGAACTATGTTGTTTTCAGTATACCATTTTGCCGGCGCCATCTCAAGATCAGTTGCTGTGGCGCCGGAAAACCAGCTGCTCAGATGAACGCGGTCGTAAGCCGGCCGTGGCTCCTCTCCATATACAATGATTTCATGACCGCTCCGGCTCCGGAGCTTCTCGCAGAACTTGTAGCCCACCATTCCATTCCCCACTACAACTATACGCGCCATATGCAAACGATTTAAGTATGTTTCATTCAAATAATAAGTAATTATACGTATTTCAGGGGAAATTAACCAAGTATTGTACGTATTTTTACGTAAATCATTTAATATGAATTCAAACTCGAAGGTGATACTTGCCGGCGCCGGACCAGGCGATCCGGAGTTGATTACGGTGAAGGCACTCAATGCCATCAGATCCGCAGACGTGATTCTTTATGACGCGCTCGCCAATGAAAGTCTGCTCAATCATGCAAAACCCGAGTGTCTTCGCGTGTTCGCCGGAAAGCGCAAAGGCAATCACACGCTAAGTCAGGATGAGATAAACGGGATGTTGGTTTTTTATGCGAGGCGTTATCCCATCGTCCTTCGACTGAAAGGCGGCGATCCATTCGTATTCGGACGCGGCTGTGAAGAAGCCTCGTATCTTTCGCGGCGTGGGTTTGCGGTGGACATCATACCCGGTATTTCAAGTGCTATAGCGGCGCCGTTGTCAGCGGGTATTCCCGTCACCTGCCGGGGAATCAGCGACAGTTTTTGGGTCATCACGGGATCTACTACGACATCCGCCCCGTCGCGTGACCTTGAACTCGCCGCGGCGTCGAACGCCACCGTCATCATACTAATGGGGCTTTCAAACGGCGCGGCGATCATGGATATTTTCGTTCGCCTTCGCGGATCAGCGGAACCCGTGGCTGTTATAAGCAATGCAACGCGACCGGATCAGCACGTTATTCGCGGTACCGTTGGATCGGTGGCAGCGATGATAGAACATGTTCCAAAACCTGGTGTAATTGTCGTGGGTGCAGTTGCCGCGCTCGCTACGACAGGGCAAATACTTGAATTCGTTCCGGCAGAAATGAAAGTTGCTGTGTAAATTAGCGACAACCATGCGCTCATGAACCGTAACAGACTTGAACAGGCATTCGACGCCATCGACCGCTATAACGCCCGGGACCCGCACACGGAAACAACTGATGGGAAGCAGATGCCCAAAGAATTGCTATACGGACATCGCATGACGGATCGCCTGATGCTGTATGCACCTGACGCCAGCGAACACCTGCAACTTGCCGCGCGCGCACAGCACATTGGTCGTTGGGAAATTCCACGCTCCGACTATACGATGGATCGCAAGGGTTATCTTCAGTGGCGAAGCTCTGAAAAATTTCACCATGCGCGGGTGGTTGAACCGATTCTCCGCGACGCCGGTTACGAGCAGGAAACCATTGATCGCGTAAAATTCCTGCTGCTCAAGAAAGAGCTTGCAACAAATTCTGAGACGCAGTTGCTTGAAGACGTGGTCTGTCTGGTTTTCATTGAGCATTATCTTGAAGAATTCGCGTCACGTCACGATGACGAAAAGGTAGTCGACATCCTTCGTAAGACGATCAGGAAGATGTCTCCGCGATGCATAACCGAAACGGCTAATCTTAAAACAAGCCCGCGAATTCAGGCACTCCTGCTGAAGGCAGTCGAAGAAAGCTAGCTACCCGCAACGTCCCGGGTGCGGATACTGCGATTGTCGATAAACTTGCGCGCTTTACGATCCCCGCCACCTTGTTGCATCTTTTCCAACGCTTCCATGGATGTCAGGTTAATCTGGGGAACCACCCTTAATCGCGACTGAAATGCGGCGGAAAGCGTCTTTACCGCATCGTCCTCGTAAGGACCGTCCGCAACGATATACAAACGGAGCTCATCGAGCCCAAGGGAGTTTGTCTCCGCTTCCACGACGTAGTCTCTGACACAGGCTACCTCATTGATGATC
>CBKWFZ010000621.1:0-3167 GCA_966673785.1 uncultured bacterium | reverse complement strand
AACGACAAACGAATCAAGTTGGATGGTGGTGTTCTTCCGCAGTGCAAATTCTTTGACGTGTGGAAATAAATCCAGCTCTTTCGAAGAACCCTGTCGTAATATGAACTGGCTGCTAGGCATGCGTAAGAAGTCTTGCGTTCCAGACGGAATTCCTGCTCCATGCCCGCTTACCGCTCTACACTACCAGGAGTTGCGCCGGTATATTACTGAACCACCGAAAATCAATTGCAGTCATTGCCCTCACACGGACAAATTCACTAAAGCCAACAGACTTGATAAAAATGCTAAGCTTAATCCAACATCGCTTCGCCACCGTTATCCGTCTCCTCCGTCTTCTCTTCTGAGTAACGCTACCGGCAGGTGGAAATCACATCAGCCTCTCCGGCTATCGTTCCTGGCTGAGCCAGACCTTCATTTTACCGACACCACGATTCGACCAAAGGTAGTAAGGAATAAGCATAACATCACCGTTGAGTACGACGACATCTTCGTTGACAACCCGCTGCCGGGCCGGGTGGACAGAAGGTTCACCTGATACGATAGCATTGTCAATGTTCTTATTATCAATTTCTTCCGCGCAGTAGACAAAGGGACCTCGTTCAAATGCAACCTTGCCCGAATTTTCATCTACCGGTCCTTTGGTCGTTACTATTCTGACATCCATGGGAAAATCCAACTCGACGACGTCACCCGTTTTCCACGCACGGGTTAAGGATACATATCCTTCCGATACATTCCCATGAGAGTTTTCGCCGTTCAAGGTTACCGACGGTGCAGATCCGGACCGGTTGATATACCCATACAAGCCGCCGGGAACTGCTTCATTCCGCGCCCATCCGGGAACCCGGAGTTTCATGGTAAAGCTTTTACCACTACCTGAGTCTACCGTCAGCGTAACCTTGCCATTCCAGGGATATCTGGTCTGTTGACGCACACGAACTTCCCCGTCTCCGACATTGATCGCCGCATTGTTGGATACATAAAGATTAATATAAAGCGTATCGCCTTGTGTTGCGTAGATGAGCGCGGGAAGGGAAGGAATAAACCGGATCAGATTGGTCGGGCAACAGGAGCAGTCAAACCACGATGCTCTTGTGCATACGCCCTGGTTAAAGGTGTACTTTCCATCGGATTCCAGCGGATTAGGATAGAAGAACCTTGTTCCGTCCGCCGACAACCCTGCAATGAGCCCGTTATAAAGTGTCCGCTCGACGATGTCGAAATACTTTGACTCACCGGTGAGCATGAACATTTTCTGATTCCACGCAACGCTACCTATAGCGGCGCATGTTTCGTTATATGCGGTCAGATTAGGCAGCTCAAAGTCGTCGCCGAATGATTCGCCGTCATGTCGCGCGCCTACTCCTCCGGTGACATACATCTTTTCCTTCACAACATCATCCCAGATGCGATGCAGTGCCTGCAGATAGGCCTCATCCCCATACAACGCGGCAATGTCGGTCATAGCGGCGTATTGATATTCGGCCCGAACCGCGTGTCCAACCGCTTCAGTCTGTTTCGTTACCGGAACATGATCCTGGTTATAAGTGCCGTATAGTTTATGCGTTGTACTGTCGCCACGCCAGTCGAGAAAATACCGGGCGAGGGTCAGGTACTCTTTTCTTCCCGTGATATGATAAAGTCTTATCAACCCCGTTTCAACGATCTGATGGCCCGGCGGAATCTGCAATTTTCCCGGGCCGAACTTCTCAACAAGAAGATCCGCATTCTTTGTTGCGATATCGAGGAGATTCGATTTTCCGGTAGCCCAATGGTGAGCCGCTGCAGCTTCGAAAAGATGACCACTGTTGTACAGTTCATGGCTCGAGATTTCATTCTCCCACCTCTCCTTCGACGGTTTAACCCAGTCTGCCGGTGGATGCTCCCTGTCGATGGTGAACCACGTCGTAAGGTACCCATCCGGCTCCTGACCGATGGCAATAATAGAAATTACGGAATCGAGATACGCATCCAGGGAAGGATCCGGTAAGCTCACCAGTGTGTAGGAAGCGCCTTCAATGATCTTGTAAAGATCGGTGTCGTCGAAGGGCATTGCGCCGCGTGTAGTCCCCGTCTTACGGTTCCCGGCGATCAGGAAGTTGTCCATCCGGCCCTCGTTCTCACACTTCTCAAAAGAATGCGGTATGGTGACGTCCTGAATGAGCTTTATTTTAGGAAGCCAGAAACTATCCGTCAGGTTAACGCTGCGTATGTCAATCAATGAGATGGGATACTTCCCGGCAACCTCCTTTTTTGTCACGTCTTTTGAACTGCAGGCGCAGATGAAAAAACATAAAAATAAAAGCAAGCGGTTCGCACTGAACATCAGGATCCGGGGTAAGGTTGGACGAAATGCAATATATGTGTTTTTGTGACACTTAAAAATTAATTCGATATTTTAGAAGGAAATTGGCTTCGAAAAGAGTGATGTAGGTTTGAACCGACCACGTCGAGACACCTATATGTGTTTCTTTTTGATACGCTGGCTCAGCTAACTTTCTTTTTCCGTCTGAATACGGCTATCAGCACCGCACCGCCAAGCATAAGGGTCGCACCGATCCGGCCCCGATTCGCCAGCACCCGACGAGGGTCAAACGGTCTCGTGCCAGTTTCCCAGAATACCCAGTCATCAGCAAGCTGGCTAACGAAATTCCTCGAGCCCGACACCGCCATTCCGATTCCGTTACCGGTGGTGGCATTGATGCGAAACTCCGCCCCGGATGCCGGGAACGCTCCGCCTCCGTGTCCCGCAATATATCCGCCGGTGCCGTTCGCCTGATACAACGTGTGCCCTAAACCCCACGTTCCGTTTGTGCCCGGCTGAGGCGTTGAAAACTCTCCCAGAAGCGAACGCCCTACGATTTCCTGCCCGGAAGTATACGACTTGAGGAGCATCCCGATGTCGTGCATACTGCAGCGCAAAGAAACACCCGCCATATTGCTGTAATAACGATTCGGATGAGGGGCAAGTGCGAGATCAAACTGGGTAGCTATATCGGCTTCACGCCCCTGTTCTATAATCTCGGCAAGGTCGTATCCGGACTTCTTCATCCCTAATGGGATAAGAATATCCTCCCGCATAAAGGACTCAAAACTCCTTCCGCTCACGTCTTCAATCAGTAGCTGCAATACGGCATAGCCTGCGCTCGAATAGGCCATGGCAGTTC
>CBKWFZ010000620.1:0-3168 GCA_966673785.1 uncultured bacterium | reverse complement strand
CCTTCAACGTTCACTGTAACATCATACTGACCTTCGAGCTTTGCAGCGTTGAGGGCTTGTTTTACAGTAGTCTGGTGAATTTCTGAAAGGAAGTACTCCTTCAGGTCCCGGTTGTTGACTTTGATCTCACCCTTACCAGGTTTCACATAGACTCTGGCGATGGAGGTTTTTCTTCTACCGATTTTATTTACGATCTGCATCTATTCAGAACTTTAATTCTTTGGGTTGTTGCGCTTGATGGGGATGTTCTGCACCTGCATAAACATGGAGGCTTCTGAATAATTCCCGACCTAATCTGTTTTTCGGAAGCATTCCGCGGACAGCGTGCTCGATCAGGCGTTCCGGGTGCTTTTTGCGGATCATTGTAGGCGTATGTTCGCGCTGACCGCCTGGATAGCCCGAGTGCGTGAAAATCACTCTGTCAGTCCACTTCTTGCCTGTCATTCTAACCTTCTCCGCATTAATTACGATGACGTGATCTCCGCAATCAACGTGAGGAGAATAGCTGGGCTTGTGTTTGCCCCGAATGATGCGTGCAACTTCACTTGCCACGCGGCCCAGCACCTGAGCTTCTGCGTCCACCACTACCCAGTTCTTTTCAACCGTAGCCTTGTTCGGGTAAATGGTTTTGTAGCTGTTATGATCCATTTTGTCGTTAAAACTTATTAGAAACAATACCCCCTGTAAAAAGGGACACAAAGGTAATTTGCCTGTTTCTGAAATGCAAGCACCGCGCAATTTTACTATTTTCAATTCATAAAATCGCTGATTTTCAAACAGTTGCCCTGATCGAACGGTTCAAAAACAACCCATTAATGGATAAATACTGATCCTGTTTGCCCGGCCGGCGTCGAATGAACTCACCTGTTCGCCTCCAGTTGCCGGATCAATGCGCTGAAATCCCGCGGGTAAGGCGCTTCAACAAAACGAGGAACATCCTTGAAATCGCTGAAACGAAGCCCCTGCGCATGAAGGGCCATCCGTTTCATGATGGGTTGCTCCTCGGTAAGCTTTTTAAGATTAAACCCGCGTTTTACTGACGAAAGAAAAAATGGCTTTCCGCCGTAAACCTCATCTCCGGTTATCGGGGCATTCAGCGTGGCAAGGTGTATTCTGATCTGATGCATCCGCCCGGTGACGGGCCGGCATTCGATCAGGGTATGCATCCGGAATGCCTTCAGGGATGAAAACCACGTCTGGGCCGGCTTGCCATCACGCCTGCTTATCTTCACCACGCCATCGTCCAGCTTCAGGATAGGTTCATCGACCAGCTGTTCCTGAAATTGATGAAGCCCTTCCACGACGGCATGATAAATTTTGGTCACCTGGCGTTTTTCAAACTGAATGCTCATATGCCGGTACGCTTCGGGATGTTTTGCAATCACTAATACTCCAGACGTGTCCTTGTCGAGCCGATGGCATACCTGCGCCCCGCTGACATATTCGCGGGCAAGCATAAGAATATTTATCGGATCGTTGCGATCCTCCAGCGTTGAAATAAACGGTGGTTTATTGATTACGAAAAAATCATCATCCTCATAGAGAATGGTATCCTGAATCGTCAGTCGGTTTTTTTTCAAATTCTCCTGTCCAACCCGGGTTATCAGTCCATTTCCTCAGCTTCCGGCTTGAACCGCGGCAATTTAAAACTAAAAGTGGAACCCTTTCCAGACGTGCTTTCAACTTCCGCCTTTGTGTTGTGTCCGTCCAGGATGTGTTTTACGATCGCCAGCCCGAGGCCCGTTCCGCCTTTCTCGCGGCTACGGCTTTTGTCGACGCGATAAAACCGTTCAAAAATGCGCGTCCTGTGTTCGGGGGGAATACCCTCGCCCTGATCTTTCACTTTCACAGTCACGTGTTTTTTGGATTGATCAAGGATGACCTTCACTTTTCCGCCCTCGAATGAATAGTTGATCGCATTCGAAACGAGGTTCGTCAAAACCTGGCTGATGCGCTGATAATCGGCGTAGGCGTGCACATGCGCCGGCGCGTCCAGCTCAAGCGTAATGTCTTTTTTTTCAGCCTTGCCTTCAAATTGTTCGAAAACTTCTTCCGTAAGCTTGTTGAGATCAATGCTTTCGAACTGCATTTTGATCTGACCGGTCTCGATCTGCGAAAGCGTTAGCAGGTCCTGTACCAGCATGTCAAGTCCGTCAAGGCTTTTGGCAGCCTTTTTCAGAAACTTCATCCTGACCGCGCGATCGTTAACAGCGCCGTCGAGGAGGGTATGTAGGAATCCCTGCGCGGCGAAGATGGGTGTTTTTAATTCATGCGAGACGTCGGCGATGAACTCGCGGCGGAATGCCTCGACCTTTCTCAGCTCGTCAATCTCCTTTTGTTTCAACTCGGCGAAAGTGAAAATCTCCTGGTTGATCTTTCTCAGCGGATTTAGTGTCGGATTATTCTTCTCGATCTTCTGCAGCTCACGCTTCTTGAGCTTTGCCATTATTTTATGCAGGGAACTGATCTCACGGAAAATCAAAAATTCAAGCACGACGAAGATTGAAATATAGGAAACGGAAAAGCTGATGATCGACGTTACCACAAGTGCGCTGGTTCTGACGCTGTCGAAGAGGGAAAGAAACAGCGTCGTAATCAGCCCGATACTAAGCGCAAGGAGCAATGCGAGTCCGCGTGAGCTGTAAACCATGCCTTAAAAATACGCTGATAATTGGATTTCCAGAACGCGGAATACGTTTCTAGTTCAGGCTGAATTTGTATCCCACACCTTTGACTGTGGTTATATAATCCTCGCCGATCTTTTCCCTTACCTTCCGGATGTGAACGTCGACAGTTCGCGCCAGCACGTACACGTCGCTGCCCCAGATGTTCTGAAGAAGATCCTCCCGACTGAATACCTTGTTGGGATTAAGCGCGAGAAAGTACAACAGCTCAAACTCTTTTTTAGGCAGGTTGATTTCACGGTTGTCAAGTTTGATCGTGTAGCTGGATCTGTCGATGACGAGATCGCCAACGGTTATCAGGCTGACCTGCGTCGTCTTCTTCGTATCCCTTCTGAAGAGGGCGTTGATCCGGCTCATGAGAGCGCGGGGTTTGATCGGCTTTGTAATGTAGTCATCGGCCCCGACGTCGAAAGCGGCCACTTCCGAATACTCCTCCGCCCGGGCTGTCAGGAAGATAATAAACGTTTTCTGCAGTTCCGGTATG
>CBKWFZ010000619.1:0-3170 GCA_966673785.1 uncultured bacterium | reverse complement strand
CCTGGGATTGCAGGTCGCGAAGGTTCGCGTAAGCACCATTAAGCAATTGCTGAAGGTCGACGTTTCCTTCTTCCACGGAACTCGTCGCATCATTCAGCGTCTCATCCAGATCAGAACAACTGCCCAACATAAATAATGTCGACAATGTTGCGATGAATATCTTTCTCATGATCATTACTGTTAAAATACAAGATTAACACCAAGTGTAAAAATGCGCGGTCTCGGATAAGCCGCATAGTCGATACCGAATGATGGTACATCATCAATCGACTTGTTTACATTAACCTCCGGATCAAAGCCGTTATACTTGGTAATTACAAAAAGGTTCTGACCGGAAGCATAGACGCGGAACGAACGGATCGCCGAACTCTCCGAGCGCGCCGGGAAGTTGTATCCAATGGTAAGGTTCGTAAGTCTCATAAAATCCGCATCCTCAAGAAACTGCGTTGAAGGAACCGGACTATCGCTGCCAGACTGATTTGTTCCCAACACCCGCTCGTCGACATTTGCACCGCCGTTTAATGCAGCGCGGCTGAACAACGCAAGGGCTGTGTTGTCAAACACCTGGTGCCCGAAAGCACCGTTCATATACAAACTTGCGTCAAAATTTTTCCAGTTTGCATTCGCGCGGATACCTATCACGAAGTCAGGATTCGGGCTTCCGACAAATGTCCGATCTCCGTTGCCCGGACCGACAATTCCACTCGCAGTATTTTCACCATCACCATTGAGGTCAGCAAAAGTGGAAGCGCCATTCTCATCGTATCCGGTGAACACCGGAAGATAGAATGCGTACAGATCCTGGTTATCGTAAAGCAACTGGCCGCGCTGGCCCGAGAGACCCTGACCATTGATTTCACCAGTTATTATTCCATCTGGAAATATCTGAGATACGTTTCGTATTTCATTATCAAACACGCTCAAATTGATACCTGCGTCAAATGAGAACTCGTCCCGCTCCACGATCACAGCATCGAGTGAAAAATCAATCCCTTTGTTGATAACCTCAATGTCCTCAAGGTTTCTCCAAACAAACGTGTCAGGCCCCTGCCCTGCTACCTTAGTTCTGAAAAGCAGGTCGTCAGTCTTTTTAAGGTAGAGGTCGATCGCTCCGGTCAATCTGCCCTGCATCAATCCAAAGTCGATACCAAGATTTGTCTGAGCAGTTGATTCCCATTTAAGTTCGGGGTTACCCACGTTGGTCTGGGTCACACCTGTCCCAACATTGTTCGGGCGAAATTGATCTTGTGCCGAACCTGATGGAAATTCCTGGTTACCAGTAACTCCATACCCCAGTCTGACCTTAAAGTCAGAAAAGGCATCCGGGAGAAATCCTTCCTCAGAAAGCCTGTAAGCCACTGCCGCGGAAGGAAAGTACCCATACTTGTTGTCGCCACCAAACCTGCTTGATCCGTCAGCACGCATCGTTGCTGTCAAAAGAATCTTCTCGTTGATATTGACGTTAACCCTTCCGAAAAAAGACTGAAGTTCGTCTTTCGGGGATTCATTCGACCAGTTCTGGTTTGGCGGGAAAGCGCTTGCATAATCAAGGTTTGACAAATAAAGCTCCTGATTGTCTTCGATGAAGTTCGTACCGCGTTGGTTGCTCGAACGACGGTTAAACTGCTGGTATGAATATCCGGCAAGAACATCAAGGTTCGTTGAGCTGCTTATCTCTTTTGAATAGTTCAGTGTGTGCTCAATTACCTCGGATCCTGCGCGAATGACTTCGATGTTTCCAATTCCGCTATTCGCAACGAAGTTTGCATTCAATCGTCTCGATACCGCCACTCTGCGTTCTGAATAAGCACGATCAATCCCGAAGTTCAGCTTATAACTCAGGCCTTCAACAATCTTCACGGACGCACCGAAATTTCCAAAAATCCGGTTAGTATTCGTGAAGTCATCATAGTATTCAAGAAACGCCAGGGGATTTCTTTCATTGTCACTGGGCTGGATAAGTTCTCCGTTGTTATCCCGGAAAGGACGTGTTGGATTCCAGCGAAGCGCAGAGATTAGCATATCGCCTTCAGCTCCGACGTTGTCCGCGAGAGCGGCGTTCTCATCCTCCATGAGACTTGCAATGATTGAACTTTGCAGCGTTACGCGTCCGTTTAGTGCAGTTTGATTTATGTTCAAACTTCCGGAGTATTTCTTCAAGCCTGTGCTTTTTATTATCCCTTCCTGATCCTGGATACCGAATGACAAGCGATAACTCCCATCTTTGGTTCCTCCACCAAAAGACAAATTGTGGTCTTGAATGACACCGGTCTGTAGTATTTGGTCAAAAGCGTCAACATCCGACCCGTAGTGCAGATTTGTGTTCGTAACTTCCTGCCGAAACTGGTCCGCTGATAACATGTTGTACCTCCTGCTTTCGGGAAACGAACTGAATCCCACGGAAGAGGAAACCTGCAATGTTGGTTTGTTCTGACTTCCTTTTTTGGTGGTGATGATTACAACTCCATTCGCACCGCGCGATCCATATATCGCAGTGGCAGAAGCATCCTTGAGAATATTCATGGACTCAATATCGTTGGGGTTGAGGAATGCAAGCGGATTCTTCCCGCTTTGTCTTCCTGCACCGACGTCCGCCCCGGCACTGATGTCCCGACCATCAAGGGGAACACCATCAAGAACGATGAGCGGCCCGTTGCCCGCGCGAATCGAAGACGCACCACGAATACGGATATTTGTAGCTGCCCCTGGTGCTCCACTGCTCGAAGTGATCTGAACACCCGAAACCCGTCCCTGAATCAGCTGTTCCGGAGACGTTTGGAATCCTTTGTTGAATTTTTCACCAGCAACGACCTCCACTGCCCCGGTTACATCGGATTTTTTCACTTCTCCATAACCAATCACCACAACCTCAGAAAGCGCAGTCACATCACTGGCAAGACTAACGTTTATCGCTGATTGACCTGACACAGGAATTTCCTGCGATGAATACCCAACAAATGAGAATACAAGCGTGGCTCCAGACTGAACAGTAATGGAGTAATCTCCATTGGTATCAGTAACTGTACCATTATTAGTTCCCTTTTCAATCACATTGACTCCTGGCAGACCGGATCCATCATCAGCCGCCGTTACTCTTCCTGAAACTGTCCTGCTTTGCGACCACCCTGCGGTGGCGATGAATAAAAGCAGAACCGTCAAATACCTGCTGA
>CBKWFZ010000618.1:0-3176 GCA_966673785.1 uncultured bacterium | reverse complement strand
ATCTGGTCGACATCATACTCCGGCTCGCGGTCGTTCCGGATATCAATCGTATTCAAGATCTGTCCGCTTGCCTTCGCCACCTGAACCAGCTGGTTACCGCGCTTTTCCTGCGTGGTCATCACCATGTGAAAGTCGGGCGTAGTTAACGATGCTTTATATCGCGCATTAAATTCCTTCATTGCCCGTGCGGAGTATGCAAAGCCCGCGCGCCCTAGTTGGCCGAACCCACGCGAGAGCTCGTTACCCAGAGCCTTGCCACCCGGGTCATCACTTTTTTCTGCGGCGTTGGCAAAAGCAGCAGAATATGTACTCGCGGCAGCTCCGATGTACGCTGCCCGCACAGCCTGTGCAGCCAACAGTGCACGGATGAGCGCCGGCTGGCGAGGAGCCGGATAATAGTTTGCGTACTTTACTGCGCCGTCGAATCCGATCTTCATTATGTTTTGCGGACTTGTTAGTATTAGTCCGTCAGCCTTCACATCGATAAAGTCAGGCATTTCATTTCCCTTAAACTCGATCTTTACCGTGGTGATTTTTCTATTGGTCCCGGCCGCCTTGTCCACCTCATAGACCGCCTCCTGCCTGGGGCTGTAAACATAAAGCTTTCCATCGCCACCATCAGCCACCGGAAAAGGACGGGGCTTGTCGCTGTTAAAAGGACTTCCCGCTTCAATTGCGTCTTGCCACAGCAGCTTTCCTGTGGAAACATCCAGAATGTTCAATTCTTTACTTGTCACAAACAGCAGCCCTTTTGGCGTAAGCTCACTACTCACCAGATCGCCCTTAAGCTTTACTGATTTTTCATAAAGCAAAGCGCCCGCATCAGTATCCAGTACATTCAGATAATATTCCTCGGCTTTGTTATTCCACGCGTTGTCGAAGGCTGTCGTGATGAGTAAACCTTCTTTGATCGGAATGTAAGAAACAACACTACCCTGCGCCTTCACGCCTTTTCCTTTGTTGCCCCACTTCGTCTGTCCGGTTTCATAATCAATGAGATTGATTGTTGGTTTCTGCGAGGAACGCGGGCAGATAATCAGACCCTTCTCGGTAGTGATGACCTGATTCAGCTGTCCGGTCTCCTTCGCGGGCTGTTTCCATAACGGTTTACCGGATACTGCATCAAATGCATAATACAGGTTGTACTCAAATTTCTGTGACTGGCTGGATCCACCGGATGACGTCGTAAAGCCTGAACCGGTTGCCGACTCAATGGTAGTCCCCACGTAAATGACATTTTTCCGAAAGGACGAAAAGTACACGCCCGCGGCTGTCGAAGGTTGCAGCGCGTTCTTCCAGACGACCTCTCCGGTTGCGGACTTAATCCGCATGGCGTAATTCGGATGGGTAATCAGCATCGTCTCCTGATCCAGTTCCAGCGGTTCCGTTGTCAATCCCTGCAAACTGCTCAGCTCGGCGCCCATCGTTTGTAACTTACCCAGTAAACCCTTTCCTGTGTTTTCCACCTTGAAGAGGTCGTCGTTCGCCCAGAGCTGCTTTCCCGTTGCTATGTCATACATGAATACAGATGCAACCAGGGTTTTAGGTCTTACGCCCAGCAAAAGCAACTTACCCGATGCCGGGAGGACATGACCACTGAGTACGCCGATCTGTTCCTGGCGGGAATCAAAGAGTACGTTTCCATTGACCGCATCGACAATCGCCTGCATGGGAACCACGGATCGCTCATCCGTGAGATAAGATATCGCAATGAATTCGGTTCCGGCAATTTCCTCATATGCTTCAGGATTTAACGAACGGAACTGCTTGTTCTCCCACAGGATTTTCCCGTGCAGCGGGTCGACACTATAGAGGCCATCGCTCGTATTTACAATGATGTAGCCGAGGCCGTGCACGCGCTGCCATTGGATAGCACCCGTGAACTTCGCGGACCACGCCGGTGACAATTTACTCTGGGCGGCCAGGTTCGTGACAAACCCGAGTATGCCCATCAGAATTATGAATCCGGTTCTTTTCATACGCGTAATTATGATGTAGACTATTGAATTTCAGAGATATCCAATGAAGCTACGCAAAATTGCTGCGGGTTACATTACCTTGTAAGGAAAGCACAGGAAAGCCGTATTTCGGATGTCCTGCAAAGCCCATCAGAATACGCCGGAGTAATGTAATTCAATTCATAACGATCCGCGAATTCGCACAGGGCTGGCGGGATTAAGACTATGCGTTACGACAACGTCCGCCCCGGCGTCTGAAAATGTGATCTCAAATGTTTCTGTATGCGGGCTTTCGATATACCGAAGGGTGAGTTGCAGTGTACTGTCATTCTTCCATAGATAAGCTCCAGCAACCTTAAAGGGTGGAAGCCCCGCGAATTTTGCACGCGCGCCGGATACGAGGTACGGACCATGTTTTTTAGTCTCGCTGAACGCCCACTTTCCATTCGCAAACGGAATTGTGAATTGATCCGAAGGTGTGATGAACGAAACATTAAGGTGATCGCCGTTCTTCGAAAGGCTGATCTGCTCAAGGTTGAAATCATTTGGCTGCAGCGATATTTTTCGTCCGAGAGGATTGAACGCGTCAGAAAATACCTTCCCTGTCGGTACCGGCAGATTAAGGGACTTTAGCTTCTTCACCAGAAGCGACGCACCTTCGGGATCAGCCGGTAATGGTTTATCCATAATAGCCGGAAGCAGGTACTCCCATGCCAGATTGATTTCTTTCTGCATGTCCGGTGTTTCCGCGGTTAACACGATAACAACATTTTTATCAGGCATCACTACGATAAACTGTCCGTATGCACCATCCGCGCGAAATGCATTATGTCGTGTGCGCCAGAACTGATATCCGTATCCCTGCAACCAGTCACTCGAATCCCGGACTGACTGAACGGCTGTGGGCGCCTGCATAATGTGGGCAGTCGTTGCTTCGTCAATCCATGCTTTGGGAAGAATCTGCTTCCCGTTCCATCGTCCGTTGTTCAGGTAAAGTTGTCCCAGTTTCGCCATTGCTTCAGTACGAAGGCGCAGCCCCCATCCTCCGGTGTTGATTCCAAGCGGATCGATCTCAGAATCGACATCACGTATGTCGAGCGGAGCAAAAAGTCGCGGCCTGAGATAGTCAATCAATCGTTCACCCGTAACCTTTTGAATGATGGCCGAAAGCATATAGGTCGCCGTTGTGTTGTATAGGAATCGGGTGCCGGGCTTGTT
>CBKWFZ010000617.1:0-3179 GCA_966673785.1 uncultured bacterium | reverse complement strand
CACTGATGGCTATGAGGACAGTCCTTACATCGCACCCGACGAAAGTTATCTGATCTTCGAGTCCGGCAGGGACAGTGAGGATGGAAGTCTTGACTTACTTATCACATTTAAAAGCGACGACGGACAATGGAGCACACCGGTGAACATGGGACCTGAAATCAATACCAGCGGCTACGAACGGTTTCCCCGCGTCTCGCCCGACGGGAAATATCTCTTCTTCGCCAGCGACAGGAACAAAGGTCCTGGTCGTGCGGGGTATGACATGTTCTGGATTGACGCGGTGGTTCTTGACAAGCTTAAAAGCAAAGACTGATCAAGCCACGAATCTTTCACAACGGCAATTTCCTTTTCAACCAACGCGTCCGATTTCGAAATACACAGTAGCCAAACCGAACACCATGCAATTCCGCCTGTTCACAAAAGAGCTGATTCTCTGCACGTTTCATAACGGCATCTGATTTGAATATTGATGAGAACATTTTATCGTATGTTCACATCCGCATGATTCGAAATCTTTTTACAGTAGCCCTTCGGAATTTAAAAAAGTATCGGTTCTACACCCTCATCAATGTTCTGGGATTGACCATCGGCATTACCGCATGCCTCGTTATTTTCCTGTTCATCCGATTTGAACTGAGCTTTGACCGGTATAACGAAAATGCGGAACGCATCGTCCGGATTGATTGGGAAGTATTTCTGGGCGAGGCGCACACGTACAACGCAGCCGTTGCGCCGCCAATGGCTGAAGCATTCGTTCGTGAATTTCCGGAAGTTGAATCCGCAGCCCGGCTTCGCCAACGGGGTTCGTTCCAGTTCAAAAGGACTACAGAAAACCAGGTTGAGTCGGCCGTGGTTTATGCCGACAATGATCTGTTCAAAATATTTTCCTTCAACTTCATCGCCGGCGACCCGGAACAGGCTCTTGTTCATCCTAATTCCCTGGTCATTTCTGAATCGACCGCAGCGCGCTATTTTCCAAACGAGAATCCTCTCGGTAAAACACTGATAAAAGACAACGAAACATTGTATTTGGTAACCGGCGTGATCAAAGACATGCCGGAGAATGCGCATTTCCGATTCGATATGTTCCTATCCATGGAAGGTCTGGACGAATCAAAGAACGAAAACTGGATCGGAGGACCGTTCAATACATACTTATTGCTACGACCCGATGCCGATCCCGGGGCACTGGAATCGAAACTTCCGGTGATCGTCGAAAAGTATATTATGCCCCATGCTACCGCTGTGCTTGGTAACAATTTCGTCGAGCAATTTAAGAGCGGTGGCAACAGTCTTACGCTGCACGTGATGCCGCTGAACGACATCCACTTGTACTCTCATCTTCGGAATGAACTCAGCAACAACGGCGACATCAAGTATATCTACCTGCTTGGCAGTGTCGCGGTCTTTATTCTTATCCTGGCTGTTGTCAATTTCACGAACCTTGCGACCGCGCGCTCCATCAAGCGCGCCCGTGAGGTCGGCATCCGAAAGGTAATGGGCTCCAATCGTCTTAACCTGACCCTGCAGTTCCTTGCGGAGTCCGTGATGTTAAGTCTGCTTGCATTTGTGATCGCGACGGCATTAACAGAAGTGGCGCTGCCATTTTTCAATACATTGACGGCGTCGACATTAGTAATGCCTTTTGGTGATGTAACGGTTATGGCCAGTCTCTTTGCCGTAGCAATTCTTGTCGGTGTCGCCGCAGGATTGTATCCGGGTTTCGTGCTCTCAGCTTATCAACCCACGCAGGTTTTAAAAGGGAAGTTACCAATAGGGGAGTCTTCCGCATTCTTACGCAGCGGGCTTGTCGTATTTCAATTTGCAGTCTCGATCTTCCTTACGATTGGCACGCTGGCGATTATCGCTCAAACGCGATACATGCAAGACCGGAAGCTCGGCTTCGATCCCGAGCAGATCATCCGGCTCAAAGACGTGGCAAACGCCGGGGTACGCCTGCACGCGTTTCGCGACGAGATGCTGAAGCTACCCTTCATAAAAAGCGCGACGATCAGTTCGTATTTTCCCGGGCCAGGTTCAGCGCGGAAGACGCCGTTGATCTGGCGTTATGGAATGGAGCCTTCTCCTTCGAGCTCGGTTAATATCGAACAATGGTTTGTGGACCACGATTACGCTTCCACGCTTGGTCTGGACATCATTGCCGGCCGTGACTTTGCACGCGCGTTTCCATCGGATTCGACCGCCGTAATCATCAATGAATCGGCGGTCAGGCGACTCGGATTGTCCGATGATCCCGTTGGTCAAAAGCTAAGCTTGTTTCACGACAATCCCGACGGTTCTCAGGATCAATCACGGGTCGATACGTATACCATTATCGGTGTCGTGAAAGATTTCAACTTCGAATCGCTTCGTGACAATGTGCAGCCGCTGGGATTGTTTTTCGGAAAGAGCATCAATTCGATCGCATTCCGGTATGAGGCTGCCCGAACCAGTGACGTGATCGACGCGCTTCAAGGTACGTGGAGGAAGATCGCACCCGGCGAACCATTCCATTATGCGTTTGTCGATCAGGATTTTCAGCGGCTCTATACTGCGGAACAAAAGCTTAGCAGGATCTTTATGCTGTTTTCCGGGCTCGCCATCGCAATTGCCTGCCTCGGATTATTCGCCCTCACGGCATTCACCGCCGAGCAACGCACCAAGGAAATCGGCATCCGGAAAGTGCTCGGGGCATCTGTGCGCCAGATTGTCGTTTTGCTTTCGGTTTCGTTCGGACGTCTTATCCTGATCAGCTTTCTGCTGGCGGCACCGCTGGCAGCAATAGCCATCCAGTGGTACCTCGAACAATATGCGTATAAAGCCGACATTGGCGTGTGGCTGTACCTCAAGGCCGGACTTTTCGCGAGCGCGTTAGCGGTATTCACCCTGGGTTATCAATCCATCAGGGCGGCAAGAAATAATCCGGTGGAGTCGTTGAAGTGCGAGTGAGGCCAGGTAGGGTAGACGTTGCAGCGCAGTTTTTATGTTCACCCGAGCTGGGAAACCAGCTTATATCCCTTGCCGTGAACATTCGTTATCCGAAGCTCAGGATCGCCGCTCAACTTCTTGCGAAGTTTCGATACGAACATGTCGAGGCTGCGGCCGGTGATGACACCTTCGTTTATCCAGACCTCCTGCATTAGTGTTTCGCGGGAAATCAGTTCGCCGAAATTCTGGTT
>CBKWFZ010000616.1:0-3181 GCA_966673785.1 uncultured bacterium | reverse complement strand
ATCAGCCACAAAGGTCGAGGAGTCCTGGAAAGTAAGGACGACCGATTCAGGTGCGAGCTGGAAGTCAACGCATGCCTTACCGGTTTGCAGGGTTCCTGGCGTGAGTGATTCAATCAGGACGCTATGCAGAACGGCCCGGTGCATCGCGACCGCGTGGCTCACTCCATACCTGGAACCAACACGATGATTATCCGTCATGCTGAGGACGTTCCCGGCCTGATTACGGATGCAGAATCGCTTCAGCCCGGAACCAGCGTTTACAATCTGTTCCTCCAGGCCAATTTCACGAAATGCTTTTATGGCGTTGGCAGCGAGGACAATTCCGGCGCCGACAGGTCTGATTTCAGGTGCAGCCTCGAAAACTGTTGGCGAAAAACCCTTTTTCTGCAGAGCTGCCGCCAGTGTAAGTCCACCGATGCCCCCGCCGACAATGGCAATCCTTTTTGTTTTAATCATATATGCGTACTCCCTTTTGTTTCCTCTTCAGTATGCGCCTCCTCACACGCTCTTCCCGGATCAACTGGAAAAAATTCGCCTGCGCTTCCTGAAAATGATGAACATAAGAGTTTACGACCTCCTTTGAGCTGTCTCTGTGTTTCATACATTAAATTCAAGTACTCATACGAGTCGTAAACGCCGCAGGTTTTATTTTTCAGGTGTCAGAATGCGTCCATCGCTCATTTCAATAATTCTGTCCGATTTCCGGGCAAATTCCTCGTCGTGAGTGACTGCGATGATCGTTTGTTTATATATGGTCGTAAGTTCCTGGAAAATATCGAACACGACGTGGGTATTCTGCGAATCTAGGTTTCCGGTTGGTTCGTCGCCCATGATTATATCCGGGTCATTGATCAACGCCCTCGCAATCGCTACCCGCTGCTGCTGACCTCCCGAAAGTTTGCTTGTCGGCTTGAGCGCCTGATCTTTCACGCCAAGGATATTTAGCTTTTCATATGCGCGCTGCTCAACCTCTTCGCGTGAATAACGTGCGAGCTTCAGAGCCGGAATCATAACGTTCTGAAGCGCGGTAAATTCAGGCAACAAATAGTGGAACTGGAATACAAATCCGATATGTTTGTTCCTGAACGCGGCCAGAAAATTCTGATCCCGTCCCTTAAGATTTATGCCCGATATCTCAAGGTCGCCTTCGTAGTCCGTGTCCATGGTTGAAAGGACGTACAACAAAGTCGACTTCCCGCAGCCCGACTTTCCGATAAGCGAAAGAAACTCGCCTTTGTTTACCGTAAGGTTAATGCCTTTGAGGACCTGAAACTTCTCAGGATCGTAGAAGTATTTTGAGATATTTTTGGTCTTCAGTACGTCCATATTCAGCCCCGAAGGATTTCGATCGGATCTACTTTTCCCGCTTTCCGCGACGGCATGTACCCCGCAAAAGCGGTGGTGGTTACACCGAAAACTATTCCGATGATATAATACACTGCATCAAAATTAACCGGCAGATGAGTAAGGCTGATCACCTCGCCGCCGTCGAATGGTGCCTGTGCGATGAGCAGCGACAAACCATAGCCGATCATAAGACCGACGACGCTGCCGACAAATCCAATAACCAGCGCTTGTATGAGAAAGATGTTTCTTACGTCGGCAGGCGCGAAACCCATTGCCTTAAGTATAGCGATATCCTTCATCTTGCTGAAAATGGTCATATTAAGAATGTTGTATATGCCAAAGCCCGCAACAACGAGAAGCGTTATTGAAACGGAATAGGTAAGAATATTTCGAATGATCACGCCGGTGAGGAAAGTGGCATTGGCTGTCTCCCAATCTTCGGCTTTGTAACCGAACATCCGCTCATACTCCTGCGCAACCGGTTTCGCCTGATGAAGATCGTGAAGCTTCAGGTTAATATCCGTAATGAACCGCTTATCCTGTTGAAGGATCGTCTGCACGGTGGATATATTGGCATAACTGCGTACGTTATCTATGGTACCGATACCCATTTGAAACAACCCGACGATCTTCAGCGTCATCGTATAACCCTGCGGAGTTGTAATGACAACCCGTTCACCTGTGGTCGTGTTGAGTTTTTTTGCGAGACCCGTTCCCATGATAATTCCGTCCTGGTTTGCTTTCAGGTCTTCAATGCGTCCCGACTTCATCTTTGATCGGATATCAAACAGTTTATCTTCCTCCATGATATCGACACCCGACATGGTGCCATTGAGCTGTACCGCTCCATAGTTATAAAAGACTTGTGATGCCAGCATCGGAGCCACACCACGAACCCGTTCATCCTTTCGAAGTATTTCGGCGATCTGTAAAGCATTGCGGATGCGCGCCGTTTCAATCTTGGGTTTCTGATGGTGAATCTTATTAATCCCTTCAGGATTAACCTGCTCGATGATAGACTGGCGATCACGAGTGACATCATGGAAAATATGAATGTCAGGCGACGAGGTCATCGTTAGCTCTTCCGTAAAGTCATTCAGTCCGGTCATCAGTCCGACCATGGCGATAAACATGCCGATACCGAACGTTACGCCAAGCATCGCGACAATGGTCTGCCGCGGCCTGGCGAACAAATGGGTTCGCGCTATTTCGAATGCGAGCTTCATGGTCTATCGCTACAATGTTCCTCCCGTCACGACTTCAGTTGTGGTATCAATTCCCTCTGTTATTTCCACTTCCTCAAGCGTCTGAATTCCGGGACGAACGTGAATAACACGCTCATCACCGTCTTTTATGACCCTTAATGAGTCTCTGCCGATCAATGCGGATCGCGGAACAACCAATGCGTTATCTTTCTTGCTGATTACAATGTTCGCTTCCACCGCCAATCCGGAAAAAAGCAGCGGAATAGAATCCCGAAGCGCCGCGTCAACGCGGACCGACTGCGACTGCCGATCAACGATCGGATAAACCTTCTGCACCCGTGCTTCGAACACGTCATGTGGAAGGGCGTCAATCGTAACCATTATCTCCTGGTCCTGCCTGACCTTTCGGATATCCAACTCATCCACCATAAGTTGTAGGAAGAACGCGTTCTGATTTCCTACTACGGCAACTGCTTCGCCCCTGCGGATCAGTTCGCCTGATTCCTTTAGCGTCCGGAATATTTTTCCACTGACTTCGCTCCTGATGATGTACTTCCCCGATTCATTCCCCGCGATTGCGAGTTGACTACGAGCGCTTTCGAGCTCAAGAAACAGTTTGTTCCTGAGTT
>CBKWFZ010000615.1:0-3186 GCA_966673785.1 uncultured bacterium | reverse complement strand
CCGTGAGAACGGCACGCGTCATGTTGTATATATCATTGCCATAGGACCAGTTTATGACGATAGACAGCTCAAGCCCTTTGTAAGAAAAGTTATTCGTTATTCCTCCGATGTGTTTAGGAAGTGCGTTGCCGATAATTACCCGGTCCGATTGCCTGTTGATGAAACCATCGCCGTTGATATCGGCATGTATGGCATCTCCACCTCTGACTCCCCTCTCATAAAGATCTGTGATTTCATTTCCTGGATCGGTAATTCTGGGAACATCTTCATCACTTGCGTACACACCCTGATAATCATATCCAAAGAATGATCCAATCGGTTCGCCTACGCGGTAAATGCTGTAAGGTCCCTCCGCACCGTAGGCATCCGGAAGTTTAAAAATATAATCAGATCCCAGCTCACCGTTTACCGGAAGACTGGTAATCTCGGTACGATTGAAAGAAATATTGAAGTCGGTTGTCCACTTGAATTCCCCGGCAAGGTTTACCGTGGAAAGCGATAACTCTACTCCTCGATTCTCCATCTCTCCGATGTTTGCATTGCCAATGCCGCTGAATCCGGAAGTCCATGGTAGCTGGCGTTGAAATATCAGATCTTTTGTTTTCTTAAGGTATGCTTCGGCGGTAAGCGAGACGCGCCCGTTGACAAATGCTGCATCGAGACCGATATTCGATGTAGCCGTCGACTCCCAACTAAGGTCTGGGTTCGGAACATTCTGCTGACCGATTCCGGGATTGCCATCGTAATTTCTGTTAACAGCATACAACGCACGGGCGGCATAATTTCCTATCCCATCCTGATTGCCTGTTACACCGTGACCAATTCTCAGTTTAAGGTCGCTGAGCTTGTTCCAGCCCGACAAAAAGTTTTCCTCAGAAAGTCGCCAGCCGACGGAGATCCCGGGAAACGTGCCGTATCGATTGTTTGATCCGAAACGTGAGGATCCGTCTACGCGGAAGCTTGCCTCCGCAAGATATTTGCCTTTATATGCGTAGTTAGCTCTTCCGAAGTAAGAGACCAGCCCCCAGTCGGAAATCGTGTGAGCGGGTATGTATGGGTTTGCAATAGCGAGTGTCGTGATTATATCAGATCCCGCAGTATTTCCGCCGGCTTGCAGGCGGGTAAATCTCGACTTTTGAATTCCTAACCCTGCCAGGACAGTTACCTCATGCTGATTAAACTCTTTGGTATATGACACGGTGTTGTCATTGATAAATGTTTGTTCATCAAGGTTCACAGCAATTCCTTCCGCGCGTCCCTGTCTTCCCAAGATGAAACTTGGCACATAGCGTTCAACCCGATCGTCGAGATAGTCAGCGCCAACAACGCTTCGAAATGTTAACCCTTTGACCAACTCATATTGGGCGTAAACGTTCGATACAATTCTTCTTTGCGTGCTATTGAAGGTTATTTCATTAGCAAGTTGAACCGGATTCTCGGTCAATAACGGATCAACCGAATACGTCTGATCATCATTTCGTACCGGGAGATTCGGATTACGTAGCAGTGCATTCCCAAGTACAGAGTACCCACTAAAATCATTCTCTACGCGTTCTTGTTGCGTATTGCTAAACGTTGTACTTGTACCCACCTTCAGGCGCGGCGCGGCCTGGTAGTCGAGGTTGATTCGTCCAGTAAACCGATCGTATTCCTGCCCGATAATAGTACCCTGCTGCGTGAAATACCCCAGAGAAAGATAGCTGGTCATTTTTTCGTCACCGCCAGTCAGCGAAAGAGAGTAATTTGAAATCGGTGCATTTCGGAAGATCTCGTTCTGGTAATCTGTATTCGCAGATGTCGCAGTAAGCTCGCTATAGGGAGGATTATCCAGGAGGTCAGGGTTTCTGTTTGTTAATTCTTCCCTGATCAGATCCACGAATTGCTGACCATCTAACAAATCATAGGTTTTCCAGACGTTCTGAACACCGGTATAGACATCAAAATTAATCCGGGCCTTTCCAGATTTCCCGCGTTTAGTTGTGATCAGCACTACGCCATTTGAGCCGCGAGCCCCATAGATCGCAGTCGCCGCAGCATCCTTCAATATCTCCATCGACTCGATGTCATTGGGGTTGATATCTGCAAGTACAGAAGGACGTTGACCGCCAGCAGATATCGCTGTACTGTTGTTAAGTGGTACTCCATCGACGACATAGAGTGGTCGGGTTTCGCCAAGCAAGGAGGCTGTACCACGAATACGCACAAAAACCTCTCCCCCCGGGGTACCGGAGTTCTGAACTACCTGCACACCCGCGGCCTTTCCCTGTAGCAATGCATCGGGACTGGATACCGGCATGTTACGCATATCCTTTTCAGACACAGACGAAATAGAACCCGTAACGTCCTTTTTCATTTGGGTTCCAAATCCAACAACGACAACCTCTTGTAAGGATGTTACGTCCGGAATCAAACTGATATCGAAGCTGGATCGCGATCCGACGCCGATCTCTTGCGTCGTATATCCTATGAAAGAGAAGACAAGAATGCTATTGTCTCCTGCAACGGACAGGGAAAAACTTCCATTCACATCCGTTGTTGTACCGTTGGTGGTTCCTTTTTCCAAAACGTTGACTCCGGGAAGGGCTGAACCTGACTCGTCCATAACCGTTCCCGATACTAACCTGTCCGCTGATCCGGGCAATCCGAAATTTTCAAACGAAGAAAAACCACGACTGGCTCTGATGAGTATCACATACTCGCCTGAAACGTCGTAGCCAATATTAAGTGGGGACAGCAAAGAATCAAGAATATGCTTGAGGCTTTTATTCTGAAAAACCGCTGATACTTTTTTATCGAGTGGAATCGATTTCGGGTTGAAAGAAAACTTAACGAACGCTGATCGTTCAATCTCCGTAAGCACAGTCTTAAGCTTCTTATTGTCGGCGGAAACCGAAATGGTTTGATCGAGGATTCCCTGACCAAACGAATTGCTATTGGTTGTCGCCAGCGCGAGGCCGGAAAACGCTACAGATAGGATGATTTGGAGTAGCGTAACTTTCATAATTACAATGAAATAGTTAGCAATAGGTATAGGTTTTTTCATAAATTTGAAAAGGTTTTGTTGAGCAATTCATACAAAGCCACCTCTTGACGCTTTTTGAGACGACCAAATCCAGCAAGCAACAGAGGGGAGTGGTGCCTCTCGGGGCACCATTTTTTTGTTATCTACATAGGCATTCCTGTTTT
>CBKWFZ010000614.1:0-3193 GCA_966673785.1 uncultured bacterium | reverse complement strand
CCAATTGCAGCTGACGTCCAGTTGGTTTTGCCGCAAGCCATAGTGGCATCGGCATCCGTCTCAAATCAGTTTAACACATACGGTGCGCATTTCGGTGGATTTATGGCAAATGCGGGCGGTTTTTCCGGCTTCGGGAATTTGCTCAACTACAACCTGACTCCTGGCGACTGGAATAACATGTGGGTAACCACATATCAGGATCCGCTCGCCGACTTGAAGTACGTAATTGAGAACACCGAGGGTGTTGACGAGTTTGCGTATTTTAATGCTGCCGCGAAAATCATGATGGTAGTCAATTATCAGAGGTTGGTGGACGCCTTTGGCGATGTTCCATATTCAGAGGCTCTCAGGGCTGACGAAGGAATTGTGGCTCCGAAATATGACGATGCTGCAACGATCTATCAAGATCTCTTTGCTAAACTGAACGAGGCGATCAGCACAATTGAGAATGCCGAATTCCCGCTGCGGTTGACTGAAGCAACGGATCCTTTGTTTGGCGAATTTGGTAACTCCAACGCGAAAAATGTCCATATGAGAGCTTGGCAGAAATATGCTAATACGTTGAAGCTGAGAATACTTCTTCGCCTTTCCGCGAAGACTGAGTTTGCTGCCTTCGTGAATCAGGGATTTGCCGAATTGGATGTTGCCGGAATTGGATTTCTAGCGGATGACGCGATTGTCGATCCCGGTTATGAGTTGAACAGACCGAATCCTGCGTGGAATACCTGGGGAAGAACACCTGCTTTAGCCCTTTCAAATTCATCCCGGATCCCCACGACATATGCTTTCGGATTTTATAACGGGGCCAAGATCTCCGATTCCGGAAGAGGGCGGACGATTTTTGTTAATTATCCGACAACACCGACTAACCAACTTGGAAACGAGGTTGGAAACCCGACGATTGTTTCTGGCAAAGTAACGTGGGCTGGTAATGCTGATGGCTATGACGGCCTTGGGGTTCTCAAAGGCGCAGGTATGGGACAACCATTGATGCTGGCGGCTGAATCTTACTTCCTACAGGCGGAGGCCAGTTTGAAAGATTTTATCGAGCTTAAGGAAGATTCGCTGTTCAAACAAGGCATAAAGGCCTCCTTCGCATACCTCTACAAAGATGCGAGTGAAAATATGCAGGATACCACTGATCTTGTTGCCGACTATTTTGAAATCAACGAGGGCAATGATCTGGTAATTTGGGAGGACGCAGACACGGAGCAGGAAAAATTGGAGGCTATTATCACACAAAAATACATCGCGTTGAATATGATCAATTCGGATGAAGCCTGGAATGAGTACCGTCGCACAGGATTTCCGGCTACGGTGCCTGGTGGCGCGCCCGCGTTCGACATTGCATCCAGTAAGTCAAATGCAACAGGCAGACCTGACCGCCTCCCTACCAGGATTCTCTATCCTTCTTCGGAGCAGTCCTATAACGCGGCGAATTATAAATCTGTAAACCATGTGGGCGATCTCATCTTCTGGGATCCGAACTAGTGTTAAGTTGAAAAAAAGTTTAAGACTACATTTATGAAGAACATACTTGTTAAGTTATATCTACTCGTCCTTGCAATCGGATTGGCATCGTGTCTAGACGATGACAAGGCGCCCCTGGACCCTGCGGGAACTCACAATGTAATCGAATTCCTCGATCCATCGGTTCCTGCATCGCCAGCTGGAGCAATATATCCCGCGTACGCTAGCTCCTTTGTCCTGTCACCCGAGGCATCATTTGAGATAACCTTGAGTTACTCCGGACCTAATGGAAATGATCGGAACATCGAGCTTGAACTTGGCATCGATCCTACCGCGTTAGAAGCGTATAACACGCAAATGAATGACGACCTGCACGGCACGGTCTACTCATTAATGCCATCTGAGAATTACGAATTAGGATCTTTGTCTGTTACAATTCCGAAAGGCCAGACCAAGGTTAATTTGCCTATTACGGTTTATCCTGAGAAGTTTGATTTCTCCAAGAATTACGCGATTCCGTTGCGGATTGTTTCCGCTTCATCAGGAATCCTTAGCGCTCATTATAGCGTCGCAATTCTAGCTATTGGTGTTCGGAACAATTACGATGGTATCTACGAAATCATCGGTGGTTCAATTACCCGGAACTCAGCAACTGGACCGGATCCAAACCTGGGAGGTGATTACGTGGAAGGACTTACGCTCGACCTGGTAACTCTTGCTTCCAACAAGGTCTCGATCGTACCGGTGTGGAAAGAAGGAAGTGGCCTTGGTGGTATCGATGGAACTTCATTAACAATCAATGAAGCGACAAATCAGGTCACAGTGTCATCAACCGGAAACGCAACGCTTAAAAACACACCTGGTGAGATCAATGAGTACGACCCAGTGGAAAAAACGTTCACGTTAAATTTTGATTGGGGCACCGCGCCAAGCACACGTATTATCGCCGACTGGAAACTAAAGTATGTTGGTCCAAGGCCTTAATAAAGACCGAAATTTACCGGAGTTCTTATGAGCTCCGGTCTAATGGATTGAATGTTTCTTTACAATAAAAACGAGACAATGAACAAAAAGAATTTTATATACAACATGCTAATAGCTGCCGCGACGCTGGTCATGGTCCAGGGATGCGACAGCGACGATGACGAAAGCGGTTCGTCAACCGATTTCGCTTCAATTGCATCGTCTTATCTTGAGGCCGACGGTACGGGAATTCATACTATTCCTCTCAGGAATGCGAGCGGTGCCACCAATCTAAACGTTTCTTTGGCCGGAAGTGCCACTGAGGGTGCTGATTACGAGTATATTGGACTCACCGCAGAGGGAATCCAGATACGCATTCTCGATGACGCTGACCTGGAGTTCGACGAAACGATTCGTGTAACAGTAGGATCTGCAAACGGCAATCTTTCTGGGAACGCGATCCATACAGTTACAATTGTGAGCAACTGCGAGGACGTGGAGAACCCGTTCATGAAATACTTCGTTGGCGATTTTGACGCGACGGAAAAATATGGACCGACACCCGGCTCATGGTATGGTCCCTATGTCGTTCATTTTGTTCAGGATGAAGATGATCCAAACATCATTCACTTCGACAACCTGTATGATAGCGGATGCGATGCGTATATGGTGTTTGACCTTGAGGCTGGAACCGTATACTTCCCTGATCAAAGTCCTTGTGGCGTTGACCTTACAAATTCGTCCGGTACTTTCACAATTG
>CBKWFZ010000613.1:0-3197 GCA_966673785.1 uncultured bacterium | reverse complement strand
ATAGATCACCAGCAGTACGAGGATGAACGCGATGATCAGGGTTTCAGCCACTTCAGTGATCGAGCGCTTGATAAAAACTGTTTGATCCAGGGCAACGTCCAGGCTGATATCTTCGGGCACGTCTCTTCGTATCTGCTCGAGTCTTTTATAGAACTCGTCGGAGATGGATACATAATTCGCACCGGGAAGCGGAATGACAGCGAGTCCCACCATCGGTATATTGCTTTCCCGAAGAATGGATTCTTCATTTTCCGGTCCCAGCACAGCTTGTGCAACATCACGTAGTCGCACACTACCTTCCGGCGAAGACCGTATGATTACATCTCCGAACTGTTCTTCCGTATAGAGTCGTCCAAAGGTGCGGACGGTAAGCTCGGTGCTGTTGCCGGCAATTTTCCCGGAGGGAAGCTCGACATTTTCGCGGTTAAGCGCCTCCTGAACATCGAGCGGAGTAAGATTATACGCGCTCAGTTTGGCCGGGTCGATCCATATTCTCATTGCCCAGCGCTTTTCGCCCCAAACCTGAATTCCGCTCACGCCCGGGATTGTCTGCAGCCGTTCAACAAGTACATTGTTACAGTACTCCGTCAGTTCCAGGTTATTCCTGGTATTGCTCTGCACTGTCATGGAAAGGATGGGGCCGGAGTTTGCATCAGCCTTCGACACGACGGGAGGGCTTGGTAGATCGTCAGGCAGCGAGCGGATCGCCTGGGAGACTTTGTCGCGAACATCGTTAGCTGCGGCTTCCAGGTCAACGCCAAGCTCAAATTCAATTGTGATGCTGCTTCGCCCGACACTTGACCCGGAGGTGATGTTCCGAATACCGGGTATCCCGTTGACCGATTTCTCAAGTGGTTCGGTAATCTGGGACTCGATAATGTCGGCATTTGCACCAGGGTAGGTTGTGCTCACGTTAATAACCGGCGGATCGATCGCCGGATAGTCACGTACTCCCAACGAGGTAAAGCCGATGACTCCGAACAACACCAGGATGATGTTCATTACAAAGGCCAGTACGGGTCGTCTTAAGCTTAATTCAGAGATGTTCATGCTTCGCCCCTCACTTGCTAAATCGTTTTACATTACTCAACCTTACCTTGCTTCCAGGCCGAATGGCCATGAGACCTGAAGTCAGTACGGTATCACCTTCGTTTACGCCGCTAAGTATCTGAACAAAGGCGGAGTCACGCAGGCCGGTTTCTACATCCACGAAATTCACACTATCGGACCGGTAGATAATCATCTGCTTGCCGCGTGCCTGAGGGATAACCGCTTGCGAGGGGACCATCAGTGCCGATGAATCCTTTCCGAGCTGCAGGCTAACCCGGGCAAACACCCCGGGCACAAGCTCCGGATGCTTTTCATCGACCAATGCGCGTACCCGCAGGGTACGTGTCGCGGCTTCAACGCGGTTCTCCGTAGCGATAACCTTAGCGCGGTGATTTTCACGTCCGCCATCAACGCGGAAATTTACCAGGCCGCCCGGCTTAACCTCATTAGCGTATTTCTCCGGTATTGAAAATTCAAGTTTTAAAATCTGTACCTGGCTTATCGACGTAACGACGTCGTTGGGGCTCAACAATGCTCCGAGGCTGACATGACGCAGGCCGAGGCGCCCAGCATATGGCGCTCTGATTTCCGTTTTCGAAATCCCGATCTTCACGGATTCAATATCGGCGCGAAGGTTTTCGACTTGCAGGGTGCTCAGGTCGTAGTCCTGTTGGCTAATGCCGTTTATCTCAAGAAGGTCCCGCTGACGTTCTTCCGTTTTCTCCGCTATTTCAAGCTGGACCTGCAATTTCTTCAGCTGTGCCTGGAGATCACCATCAAACAATTTGACCAATAACGTACCCTTTCCGACAACCTTCCCCTCCTCAACATTAAGACCCACAACCCGACCGCTGACTTCAACGCGGATGTCTGTTTGTTCCGCCGGCAAGAGCGTACCGGGTACCTCAACGTGGTCGCTGATCGTCGTAGCTTGGACTACAAAGCCATCGGCGTTCAGAGGACCCTGCTGACGGGCGTTTCCCGCGCCAGACTTTTTTTCTTCGTCGCATCCCGTCAATCCAAACCCAAAAAGAATAAGAACACCAAAAAACGATAATGAACGCATATGTAGTACTTCGTAAGAAATTTTAACAAGGAATGACCGTCCGTGGTTCAACGTTGTGACGAAACAAAACGGTGGTGAAGATCCAGGATTTGTGGAATAACCAGTTGCGACTCATCATTAAAGATGATGTAGTCGGCTTTCTTTCTTTTTTCATCCTCAGGCCATTGGCGGCTGATGATTTCCTGAATCTGTTCATATGATCGATGAGGATCACGCTTCATCACCCGTCTGATTCGAAGTTCATTGTGTGCAGATACCACAATGACCTTGTCCAGTGACTTGTATGATCCGCTCTCAAAAAGAAGGGCGGCTTCCTTCAAAACATAAGGCTCATTCTTATGTAAGGAAAGCCACTTCAAATAATCTTCTCCTACACGCGGATGTACAAGCTGGTTGAGGCGCTTAAGTCGTGCCTCGTCGCCGAAAACGGTATCGGCCAGAAACTGACGGTTCAGTCCGTGATCATCATACGACAAATCACCGAATTCTTTCCTGATCTGCGATATAAGTATTCCATCTGTGGTCATTAATGATTTCGCCCGGCTGTCTGAATCATACACGGGCGCTCCAAGACACTTGAATACTTTGCAGACAAGGCTCTTTCCTGAACCTATGCCTCCCGTGATGCCGATTTGCAAAGGGCGGCTCACGTCAGAATTTCACAAAGATGGAATCGATATGATGGACCTCGGAGTAAGGAGGAAGGCCTGTCACTTCAGGTTTGATCTGTCGCGTACCGCCTTCAAAACTTGTCAGATCGACAACGGCAAACACCGAATCCGGATTGTACTGGTTCATCAAACCTTCCGGAACCGAAAAGCGGGTTGGCAGCGCCTTTATTCCGAGGTAAGGATTTGCACCCTCCGGGTAGTTGATGACCCGAAGCGGGATCGAGTCCCGGATTTCCACAAGTCTGTCCACGTCAAACGTCACTTCAACGGTCGGAGGATTGCGTGTGATCAGGTCGTTGTGAAGTAACTCAACCTCTACGTCTTCGCGGTAGTCTTCGTCGATGCGATTGTCGGCCAGCTTCAGATACACAGGTTCAATGAATCCGCGGACCAAAGAGGCGGGACCTGTT
>CBKWFZ010000612.1:0-3201 GCA_966673785.1 uncultured bacterium | reverse complement strand
CCGCGGCGTACGAACAGCCGGATCATCCGTGGAAGGATCGAAAGTCGTTTTCGGGTCTTCAGGCTTCCGATCAGGCGCGTCTTGAGCAAACCATCGACGACATTCAGGCATTTGAGAACGAGCTTTCGGGCAAGGTGGCGGAACTGACCGGTGCCAGGCTGAGCCTTGAAGATTGTGAGAGTCTTTGGTATCGGCATGAAGAGATACTGGGCATGCTTACGCTTATCAAGGAAGATGACGTATACCGGTATTTTCAGCTGATGAACAGTGAGCATGATGACGAAACCAGCATGCTCTGGTTATCGAACATGGAGCGGGTTGTACTGAATTGCTTTGATGAAATAGGACCGGAGGTTACGATCCCGACGGAAAAACTTGGAAAGTTTCAGGAGGCTCTTCATGAACGCATGCGTACGCGGAAGAACCTGCTTCACAAAATCCGGTGGGAGCTTTTTTCAGAGAATAAGTTCGTGGTCAAACGGGTTCTTGTGGCGAATGACCTGGCCTATAATAAGTACGGACTTCGCGTGCTCGAGCAGCGAATAGATACACGGTTAAATCTTGAGCACCAGATTACAGCGTTGCGGGCGCGTACGTGGCTCACGGAGTTGCCCGTGGAGTACAGAAAAGACGCGTGGCAGAACTGGTTCACCAGGCAGAAGCAGGCGGTGCGCGCAAAACTCACCTTCCGGTCCTTCCGTGAAATTCGCGAAAGCATAAATCCTGAGAATTATGCACGCCCCGAATTCCACAAAGTCATGCGGCAACTGCTTGACCTGCTCAAGGAGATTCCATCCCGGAAGGAAGAATGGGGTAAGTTATTGTCGCCGTTTCACATAAGGAAAGTTTCGTCAGACAAGGCTTTTGCAGGTAACCTGCGTCAGTCCCTCAATAATGATTTCGACAGCCTTTGTGAATTCGACGGACTTCGCGCAGACATGTCAGGCGTGGAAGAAAACGTTGTTCTGAAACTGCAGGAATTTGTCGCGACGTGGGACGGCGACGAACTCGAGAAGTTGTTTAACAATAGTATCGGCCTCGCGTGGATCGATCACATCGAATTGAAGCACCCCGTGCTCCGTTCGGTATCTTCCATGAAGATGGAGGAGTTGCAGGATTCCCTGCCGGATCTTGTTTCGGAGAAACAAAAACTGAGCCTCGACATACTGCTGCTGCGTGCACGGGAAAACGCGTACGAGAAGATCACATACAACAGACTCAACAATATGGTTTCGTACCGGGATCTGCTGCACCAGGTAACGAAAAAGAAAAAACTCTGGCCGCTGCGCAAGCTGATAGCCACGTATCACGAAGAGCTGTTTCAGCTTGTGCCATGCTGGATGGCTTCTCCGGAATCCGTGTCGGCTATCTTTCCGATGACGACCCTTTTTGATCTTGTGATCTTCGATGAGGCGTCACAATGCTTCTCCGAGCGCGGCCTGCCTGCCATGTATCGTGCAAAGCAGGTACTGGTGGCGGGCGATGGCCAGCAGCTGCGTCCTAACGACCTGTACCAGGTACGTTGGTCGGGCCGGGACGAAGAAGATGAGGCGGCGGACGTGGAGGTCGAGTCGTTACTCGAACTTGCCGAACGGTATTTGCCGACGGTACATCTTCAGGGGCATTATCGGAGCAAATCGGTTGAGTTGATCGAATTTTCGAATCGCCATTTTTACGGTAACAGATTGAAGCTTCTGCCCGACCGCGACAAGTTAAACCGGAACGAACCTGCGCTCATTTACCGCCGTGTGGACGGCGTGTGGGACAGCGGGACCAACGCGGTCGAGGCCGAAGAGGTAACGCGGATCGCGGCTGAGCTTATCGAGGACAATCCGGCGAAAGAAATCGGCATCGTCACGTTCAATGCGCCGCAACAAAACCTGATTATGGATCTCATTGAGGAACGGTTCAGGGAGCGGGAGCTGGCTGTACCTGAATCGTTGTTCATCAAGAACATCGAGAATGTCCAGGGCGACGAAAAGGACATCATCATTTTTTCCGTTGGGTATGCCGCGGACAGCCGGGGTAAAGTTTCGCTACAGTTCGGCAGTCTTAACCTTCCGGGCGGAGAAAACCGGCTCAACGTGGCGGTAACACGCGCGCGGGAGAAGGTGATCGTTGTGACAAGTATCCAGCCCGAACAGTTGAAAACGGAAAACTCAAAGAATGCCGGTCCGGCCATGCTCAGGTCTTACCTCGAGTTCGTTCGCAGCGTACACGAAAGAAGCTGGCGTCTCGAATCGCGGTCCAACGGTCAGGCTGGGGCTTCGCTGGGAGGCAGACTACTCGTCTGGGGCGATGAACGACTAAAGGGATTTGATTTCGAACTCCAGACCCTGCCCCATACCGATATCAATGTAAGGAAATCCGACAAGTACCTCGCGGCGCTTCTGACGGATGACGAACGGTTTCAACGCAGTATCTCAATCAAGGATGCCTTTGCCTACACGCCACTGTTGCTCAGGGAAAAGAATTGGAATTACCGGTACGTCTATAGCCGGCAACTCTGGAAGAACCGTGAGCACCTTCAGCAGGCGCTCATGGTCTATATTGGAAACCAGTCCTAGAACGGGTACACTACGTTAGCAGAACGTGTGGTAATCAATCTTGCTTCGCCATTGATCCTCCCGTTGTGGCGCGGATAGTAACAGTGGAGGATCGAATGAAACTTTTCCTCCCGCGATGAGATCCGTGCTGCCTTCTCACGCATTTCCGGTGAAAGTATCTTCAGCAACGGCTGCGCTACCTTGTTTAGGGCCGGGAAAGCATCCTGCAGTTTCTCGTCCCATACGGCGTAGTTGCGGAGGATGTCATCGGGATAGACGATCCGGCGGTCCGTGCCCGCCTCAGGTAGTACTTCGAAAGGCTCGTCTATGTTCAGGTAGCCGTAGTCGTCGGTAAGCTCTTCACCCGGGTGGATATCCCGGATGGCGATTTCAAACTCGTATGCCGTAGTCAGGCAGTTCGAGTTAAAACTGTGATTAACGAAGCGGGCGTTGTCCCAGCAAAGCACGTAGTTCCCTTCCTGGTTTCTATAGGTGTACTTGTCCAGAACCTGCTGGTAAAGGGGGTCGAGTCTTTGAATGTCGGGTGGTGTAAAAATTCGGTCCAGTTTGTCGAGTGCCCAGGTTATGGTGCCTTTGGGGATGAATTTGGTGGCAATCACGCCATAGCCAATCGTTTCATTGATGAAACGTAGCT
>CBKWFZ010000611.1:0-3208 GCA_966673785.1 uncultured bacterium | reverse complement strand
CGTGTCTGTGACGCGGAGCTCTCCGAACCTGGCCTGCAAACCGGCGAAGCCCTGATTCACATCTCCGATCTTCCCCACATCTTCACCAAATGCTATGACCAGCGGATCGCGATCCAGCGCCGCAGAGAAACACGCCTGCAGTACTTCACGTCCATCGACGATTGGCGATGATTCCGAAAACACAGCATCCACCTGCTCCACTTTAAGGGCCGACAGCGGTGATTCGCTGTACAAATGTGAACTGTAACGGTAGTGGTTATCCTTTTCAGCAAAAGTCAGCCATTCGAGAAGCTCACGCCGCGCCTCATGATCCTCGCGGGTCATCAGACGAAGTGCCCGCTTCGCCGCCCGCATCGTATCCATGCGCGTGGGGTTGACCGCACCGTTGAGCTCATTCCGGATGATGCGCATCTGTTCAGGATGTTCAGAGAGCTCGGTAGCCTTCTCCAGTATTTTATTCACCACAACCTGATCCTTCTTCACATCGTTCATGAACGCCTTCCATGCGCGGTCACGTGACTCCTTAGCAGATTTTTTTGCCTCCGCCTCGATGACGTCGACCTCTTCCGGAAGCACGTTCACATCATTGATAATCCACTCACGCATCTTTTTGATGCAGTCGTGCTCGGCTTCCCAGGCCAGTCTTTCCTTCGACTTATAGCGCTCATGCGAACCTGAAGTCGAGTGCCCCTGCGGTTGTGTGACGTCCTCCACGTGAAGCAATACCGGAACATGTTCTTCACGACAAATCGTTTCAGCACGCGAATACGCTTCAACCAGTGCCGGATAATCCCAGCCTTTTACCGTGATGATCTCAAAACCCTTTTCTGTTTCCGTACGCTGCAGTCCGGAAAGCATTTTGGATATGCTGCCTTTCGTCGTGTGATATTCCTGCGGAACGGAGATGCCATAGCCATCATCCCAAATTGACGTAAGCATCGGGACCTGCAACACGCCTGCGGCGTTTATCGCCTCGAAGAACATGCCTTCAGATGTTGAGGCATTTCCGATTGTACCGAATGCGATTTCATTCCCCTTGTTCGAAAAATTGGTGTATTGATGAAGCGCTTCGTTCTCGCGATAAAGTTTTGAAGCGTAGGCAAGCCCGAGGAGGCGCGGCATCTGTCCCGCAGTCGGCGAAATGTCGGCACTGCTGTTTTTCAGCGCAGTCAGTTCACGAAACAATCCGTCTGAATCGAGAGTCCGCGTACCAAAGTGTCCCGTCATCAGCCTGCCTGCGGTCGAAGGGTCAGCGTCAAGATCCGTATGTGCGTAAAGTTGAGCGAAGAATTGCTGGACTGTAAGTTCACCAATGGCGAACATGAATGTCTGGTCGCGGTAATAACCAGACCGGAAATCGCCCTCGCGAAACACCTTCGCCATCGCGATCTGGGCGAGCTCTTTGCCGTCACCGAAGATTCCAAATTTGGCCTTCCCCATGAAAACTTCCTTTCTGCCAATTAAACTCGCTTCCCGGCTTTCCACCGCAAGGCGATAATCAGCCAGGATCTCCTTCACCTTTGTTTTCGGGAATTTGGTTTTCAGTTCTTTTATCACGCTCAAATCTCGAATGGTTTAATAAAAGTTAACACTTGTTAGGTCAAAAATAGGCAATACGATCAACATACGAAAGCAAGGCGGAGTTTCCACGGGGCAGTCACCGCAACTCCAGTCCGCCTGAACTGAAATTTAATTTGGAAAGAAACGATTTCGTGGAAATAAAAAAAAGGAAATTCATCAAATGGAGATGATAATTCTGTGGCTGCGTGTAACCGTAAAATGTGCCCGAAACACTGTGATCGTCGCACGATTTAAAGCTGGCAAAAAATAAAATTCCTAACTAACGACTAATAGGTTCACCGATTATATTTGCAGCACTTAACCAGGAGCATATGATCATAGGAGTGCCTAAAGAAGTCAAGAACAACGAGAACAGAGTCGCCCTCACGCCGGCAGGAACGCAGGAACTTGTTAAGCGCGGACACACGGTTCTGATTCAACGTTCCGCGGGAACCGGCAGTGGTTTCTTTGATGACCAGTACGAATCGGCCGGAGCCCGTCTTGTCGACCAGGCTGCCGATGTGTTCGCTCAGGCGGAAATGATCATGAAGGTTAAGGAGCCGATTGAACAGGAATACAAACTGATCCGGAGAGACCAGCTTGTTTTCACATATTTCCATTTTGCATCCTACGAGCCCCTCACAAAAGCAATGATCGAAAGCGGGTCGATATGCCTGGCTTATGAAACAGTTGAGCGCGCCGATGGCAGCCTGCCCCTGCTCATACCCATGTCTGAAGTTGCAGGACGTATGGCGATCCAGGAAGGTGCCAAATACCTTGAGAAACCGTTAAAAGGACGTGGAATTCTTCTCGGTGGTGTTCCAGGTGTTATGCCGGCAAAGGTGCTTATCCTGGGTGCAGGCATCGTGGGCACAAATTCAGCCAAGATCGCGGCGGGTATGGGTGCCGATGTAACGATCCTCGACATCAACATAACGCGGCTTCGTTATCTCGACGACGTAATGCCCAAGAATGTCCGAACCATGGTGTCGAATGAATATTCGATCAGGCAGTTGATTCGCGACGCGGATCTGATTGTCGGCGGCGTGCTTGTACCCGGAGCAAAAGCACCGCGGCTTATTACGCGCGACATGCTCAAGGATATGCGTCCAGGTACCGTTCTCGTCGACGTAGCGGTTGATCAGGGTGGATGCATCGAAACGTGTCGCCCCACAACGCACGAAAATCCGACATACATCATCGACGATGTCGTCCATTATTGTGTGGCCAACATGCCGGGAGCGGTTCCTTATACATCGACGCTTGCGCTTACCAACGCCACACTGCCGTACGCAATCAAACTGGCGAAAGAAGGGTGGCAGAAAGCATGTCGCGACAACGAAGATTTGCGCCTCGGTCTGAATGTTATCAAGGGGGACGTCGTTTACAGAGGCGTCGCCGAAGCATTCAGCCTGCCGCTGAAAGATGTGAACGCGTACCTGTAGCCACCAGCGAACGCACCAGCTCCTAAACACAGGAGCTTTTTTTATCCCTGTTCAAACGGCGGAAGGTCTGGCAGCCAGGCCGACGTTCCTTTTTCCCAGTCAACCGCCGCGTAAAGATGCGTGAGCCCATTACTCACTGCAAGGTATCTGGCGCGTAATGTCGCGTTGTAGACGGAAGCCTGAAAGACCGACTTCTCCGAAAG
>CBKWFZ010000610.1:0-3210 GCA_966673785.1 uncultured bacterium | reverse complement strand
TAACCAGGCCCAGAAACAAAGGACCGAGGAATGGGGAATATTCAATTATGAAGAACGAAACGGATACCAAAGGTTTACGGTAAACAACGTGTCTCGCGGCTCTCACCCACTTATTCGTTTTTCCTCCAAAGGCGATGCCTGGAACTTCCTCTGGGAAAAGGTGAGAGAATTTGAGCTTTGCCCGAAACTCTGTGGGTTGCAAGTAGCCAAAGGGTTGTGCTTCAATTATCAGACCGGTGAATGTCATGGCGCGTGCCTGTCCGTCGAAAGTCCGGAAGTTTACAATGCCCGCGTCGCTGATGCAGTGATGACCGCACTCAATCGCGGAAACAGTGCAGCAATCATCGGCCAGGGCCGCAGCCTTGATGAGCAATCCATTATTCTCGTTGAAAAAGGAAACTACCGGGGATTTGGGTTCTTTGAAAAGACGGCTTCGGTCACGGATTTTGAATCCGCGCGGCTTTATGTCAAAAGTGGCGTAGAAACTCCAACGGTCCAGAATCTGATAAACTCGTATCTGACGAATCCCCGCGGCGCCCGCCTCGTTATGTTCTAAGTTACCGTGCCCCTCGTCCGGGCACTCCAGGATACAGGGAAGGAACCGGATCACTGGTTGTGATTTCTCCTGTTTCGATGTTTAACATCGATAATACGCCCTGCCAGCCTGCGCCGGTATCCATAAGCCAGACTCCTGAGGAAAAAATTGGTTTCCCACCGGGGATCGGCGTATGGCCGACATATACTTCACGGAAACGGGTAAGCGTCCGCTGTCTCCCGGTGTTGCGATCCTGAAGCGCAGTTCTGGCCAGTGTACGATCCCATAGAAAAGTTTCGTTGTTCTGGAGCTCGATCGGAACATCTGGTTCAATACCGGCGTGAACGAATAGGCGGTCCCCCAGAATCAGGTATGGCCGTGCATGCTCGAGAAATGTGACGTGAGACGTGGGTACGTCGCGTGCCTGATAGGAATCTATTGTGGCTTCTCCTCCCTGAACATACCAGATGTTTTCGACGAGGCCGGTTTTCATCCAATTCAGCATCCAGGTATCATGATTACCCAGGATATATGTGAGATGCCGGATCTTCAGCAGCTCGTCGATGCACCGCTTTGTTTCCGGCCAGCCGTCACACACATCACCAAGGCAGATCAGGTAGTCGTTTTCATAATCAAACTCAGCGCGTTCAAGGCATTGTATCAGTGCCCTGAATGCCCCGTGAATATCGCCCATAACGAATACCCTGTGCATTTCAAGCGGGTTTGCCTTTGAACTGGATCATTTTACTTTCTATCCCAAATTGTAAGTCGAATGCAGAGATTTGATTTATTTTTGGGTCGTTCCAAAATAACTAACAGTACTGCATGGATTCAGCGATCGTCGAAAAACATCAGGAGCATCAGCATAAAATTAAGGAAGTTATTCAGGAAGTCGGCAAGGTCGTAGTCGGTCAGGATTACATGGTGAACCGGTTGCTTGCAGGACTTTTTACAAACGGCCATATTCTGCTTGAGGGCGTACCCGGACTTGCCAAAACATTAACGGTAAGTACGCTAGCTCAGGTACTGCATCTCGATTTTCAGCGCATTCAGTTTACGCCCGACCTTCTTCCGGCCGACCTTGTCGGAACAATGATCTACAATCAAAAGGATGGCAAATTCGAAGTGAAGAAGGGACCTATCTTTGCTAACATCATCCTGGCCGATGAAATTAACCGCTCCCCGGCGAAGGTGCAATCTGCATTGCTGGAAGCCATGCAGGAAAAACAGGTTACCATCGGTGAGACAACGTTTAACCTCGACAAGCCGTTCCTCGTTCTTGCCACACAAAATCCGGTCGATCAGGAGGGAACATATTCGTTACCCGAGGCTCAGGTCGACAGGTTCATGATGAAGGTGTTTGTCGACTATCCAACCAAAGATCAGGAACTCGAGGTAATGCGGCGCATTTCAAACATGCAATTCAACTTCCAGGTAAATACGCTGCTCACAAAGGCTGACATCTTCTCGATCAGAGAACATGTCAACAAGGTCAAAATTTCAGAATCGCTTGAACGTTATATCATCGAACTCGTCTACGCGACGCGCAAGCCGCTGGAGTATAAGATTAACGAATATGCTGGTTACATTCAGTTCGGCGCATCGCCCAGAGCAAGCATAAACCTCAACCTCGCTTCGAAGGCGATGGCATACATGGACGGACGGGACTTTGTGCTCCCGGAAGATATTAAGGAAGTTGCCCTCGACGTGCTCAATCACCGGATCATACTTAACTACGAGGCCGAAGCCGATAACGTAAGAACCAAGGATGTGATCAGTGCAATTCTGAAAAAGGTCCCTATACTGAAATAAGGCAGCATGCAATGCAGGCCCGGGCTTTATCAATAAACAACGCAGCAATAGTCGTACATAATCGTGTGACCCTATGAAAAAGGCCCCGGCTTTGTCCATCGAACAGTTTTACAAGAAGGGACATGAGCATTTCCTCGAGCATCTGTCCGTGGACTGTGTCATCTTTGGTTTTCATCAGAATGAACTCAAGGTTCTGCTGCTGGAATGGAAGGAGAGCAAACGCTGGTGCCTGCCGGGCGGTTTCATCCTGAAGGATGAGCATATCGACGATGCCGCGGTGCGCATTCTGAAATCGCGTACCGGTCTTGAGAAAATCTATCTTCGCCAGTTCCACGCATTTGGAAATCCGGCGCGTGACAGGAAGAAGCATGGACTCAAAGCTCCTGCCGGCGTAAACAAGAGCTGGTTAATGGACCGGTTTATTACGGTGGGCTATTGGGCACTTGTAGAGTTCTCGAAAGCAACACCTACTCCAGATGAGTTTTCATCGCTTTGCAAATGGTGGGACGTAAAGTCCATCCCGAAATTGATACTTGATCACAACGAAATCGTGAACGTCGCATTGCAGTCTTTGCGTCAGCACCTGAATGACTATCCCATAGGCAAAGACCTTCTTCCGGAGAAGTTTACTATGCCGGAGTTTCAGCGACTTTATGAGACCATTCTCGGCAGAGTAGTTGACCGACGAAACTTCCAGAAGAAAATGCTTTCACTTGATATCCTGGACAGGCTGAAAGAGCTCAAACATGGCGGGGCACATAAGGCTCCGTTTCTCTATCGGTTCAATCAGAAGAAGTATGAGGCGGCGCTGAAGCAGGGACTCAAGTTCGGACTTTGATGATGAATAACGTGGCTGCACGTCG
>CBKWFZ010000609.1:0-3211 GCA_966673785.1 uncultured bacterium | reverse complement strand
GGGAATCGGTCTGGGTGAGCAGCGTATCCATCAGGGTCATTCCATCCTGCTCAATATGTTCGTAGCCGTGATTATGGTAGACGAATGTGAGCCCGTGTTTTGCAAGAGCCTCGCCAAATCCGTTGAACTCATCGGCAAGCTTAACGAAATCGCTGCGATCCGCCGGATTAGCGATTGCCGGAATGGCGACGTAACGTGTTCCGAGCGATGAAAGCGCTTCCATCGCGGGCGCTAAATTCTTCCGCATCGTGATCAGGTCAAGATGCACCGATGGGGTTGTGAGTCCATAGTCTTTTAACATGGATCGAACTTCGGAGATTGTGTAGCCATAGAAAGCGTTCTGCTTTATGCCCAGCATTCCGGCGATTTCTTTCCAGCCAGCCTGTGTCTCGGCAGCGCTGAAATCGTAAGGACCAAAAAATTCGATCTCGCGGTATCCAAGATCCGAAAGGTTCTTCATCGTTGATTTAAAGTCCGCAGCAACCAAACCGGGAATCGTGAACAACTGAATGCCCACTTTCGTGGAACGCTTCAACAACTGAGCCGATGCTGGCCGGGCCAGGGCAAGCCCACCAAGGGCTGCAACCGACTGCTGGAGGAATTGTCTGCGGGACTTCATAGTTTGACGGTTAATGCGTACAATATACACAACTATTTATTGAAGGCAAACTCACGGTAAATGCAAAAGGGCCGGAGTTTTTCCCCGGCCCTTCCAATGATCGTTCATGTGTCGGATCTAGTTATAAACAACCACCTTCACATCATCATATGCCGTTTTTCCACTGGTATCTTTTACCGTCAGTCGGAACACATAGGATCCTGCTACAAGCTTATAAGCAATCAGATCCGATGTCGTGGCTCCGCTCATATAAGCCTGCGGACCCGAAAGTTTAGTCCATTGGTATGATTTTATGGTACCGCTGGTTTTACCGTACATGCGAGCGGTTGTTGCAGGAAGGGTCAGTTTGATATCCGAACCTGCGTTTACTGTCGGAGCACTGCCTGAAGATGAACTTCCATTCACGACAACGGTTACGTCGTCATAATCCGTTGCACCGTTGTTGTCCTTAACCGTTAGACGGAATACGTAAGTACCCTGGCTCAGCGCCCACGCCGTGAGTGTCGACGAGTTTGCTCCACTAAGGTTTGCTGCACCACCGCTTACCTTGGCCCAGGAGTAAGATACGATCGAGCCGTCGGAATCTTTGCCGCTACCATATAGCTTGGCCGTTGTCGCAGGCAGGGTCAGGGAAACGTCATTACCTGCCGATGCAACCGGTGCCGAGTTGGACCCGGACGAAGTTCCGGACTTGCTTACCACTACTTTAACGTCATCGTATCCGGTAGCTCCATCGTTATCCTTGACCGTGAGGCGGAAAACATACGAACCTTCCTGAAGCCCCCAGGCCGTAAGCGTGGAGCCGGTTGCGCCGCTGAGATTGGCCACGCCCCCACTGAGCTTTGACCAGCGATATGACGAGATCGATCCGTCGGAATCCTTGCCGCTGCCATAAAGCTTCGCTGTAGAGGAAGGTAACACCAGATTAACGTCCGAACCCGCAGAAGCGACAGGGCTCACGTTACCGGTGGAGGTTTTGGTCGTCGTCGATGACGAGACGGTCACCTTGACATAATCAGAATCCGTTCCTCCGTCGTCATCCGTCACCGTCAGGCGGAACATATAGGTTCCTGGGCTGGCGGTAGCCGAGGTGGATGCGCTCGACGCGCTTGCAATGGTTGCCGATGGGCCCGAAATCTTTGTCCAGTGATACGTACGGATGGATCCGTCACTATCGCTTCCTGATCCCGAAAGGTAGATCTTTGTTGTGTTGCTGTACGACTTGTCACTTCCCGCCGACGCCGTCGGAAGTAGGTTTGAGCCATTCCGCGTGTTGACTTTCGACATCATCCATTCGTACACATTCGGGTTATGGTACGTATGGTCCGGCTTGTATGCACGGTCCCAGGCGTTATGCTTTACACCGGGATAAATAGTGAGTTTCGCTTTCGGGTTAGGGGTCGGACTACAGGCATTAATGGCATTTACCATTGTCTGTGTCTTGCTTAACGGTACCGTTGTATCTGCATCGCCATGGAATGTCCAGACAGGCAGGTTCTCTTTGGCTATCCCGCACGCTTTGGACGGCGAATTGTAGCCGGCGCAAACCGGAGTGGACGATGCGAACAACTGGGGATAATCCTGAATCATGGTCCAGGCACCACCGCCACCAAGGCTCAGCCCCGTAATGTGAATCCGCTTTTCGTCAACCCGAAGCGTATTCTTGGCCCAGTTAATAACCTCCATAATGTACCATGTCGGCCAGTTGCCGATACCGGTCTTCAACTGGGGAGAAATCAGAATAAAAGGGAAGTTGTATCCATCCTTCGCAAACCGCGGGGGACCGAGGTTATCCACCGAATAGATTGTCCCTTCCAATGTCGAAGGGTTAGTGGAATTGGCGCCACGTTCACCTACACCGTGGAGGAAGATGACCAGTGGATACTTGTTCGAATTGCTGTTGTAATCTTTAGGCAGATACTGAAGGAGACCAATGACCGACTCCTTTGTAGTTTGAAACGTTTGCTGTGAGTAGACAGGGGAAGCGAACGCCAGAAAGATAAGAAGACTAAGACATGACAAACCCGTTTTTACACTCTTCATTAGATTAGTTTTAGTACGTCATCCGGACATGGAGACCATATCCTAAAAAATTGTTTTGATCGCGGATCAACTTAGACAATAAGTGCGCCGTCATTTGGCGATGCAAATATTGATAAATACGCTGGATGATAAACGCTTCCGACGCCCCGGAAAGTCCCGGATGTATGATTCCCATGAAAGTGATTCCGCGCGACGCGGACGGCAATAATGCGGAGTAAATCGCTGTCGTAACGCTACAGCTACCCGCTACAAAGACAAGTGATAAGTCATTCCGGACGAACTACCCGTGCCACCGACCAATGACGGCGCACAGCATGCGATTCGCGTTCATGCTTCAGGAAAGGCCACCTTGAGGATGGTAAAACTTTTTTCGAATGGATCAGTTGGCCCTGTAAGGTCCGGATTAAAAAAAGAAGAATTTTGAAATCAACAGCGTGCTGAGCCAGATTTACGGGCTTTACAACGCATGAGCTATCTATCTACGCTTCGATGAGCGGCGTAAATATGACTTCCTTTTCTTTGCCTGAAGCTTCTGTTTCTTCTTCGGAG
>CBKWFZ010000608.1:0-3219 GCA_966673785.1 uncultured bacterium | reverse complement strand
AAATGGCAAAGGTATTCGACAACGTGCTCATCTCCGGGCTTAAGGGAAAGCTTGGAAATCAACTGGTGTTCCGGGTTGTTAAGGGCGCAACAATTGTCAGCCGCGCGGCCGGGAAACCCGACAGGAAGAAAGAAACGGCAGCGCAGCGCAAGACGCGTTCTACATTCAAAGCTGCATCACTATGGGCCCGGGCTACACTCCTGCGCCCGGAGCAAAAAAAGCATTACACAGAGCTGGCAAAATCATGGAACCTCTCCAACGCATACACTGCAGCCATCAAACACTATATGCTTAACTCCCGAAAAGTTATGTCTGAATGTGACTTCAGCGAATCATCTGAGCCCGCTTGCGAGAGTAAAATCATCAAGCGTGACACGAACTACCCGTCAAAACATACAGCGATCACACATAAACAACTTTTATTGATAAACAGCGCTGATCGAAAGGCGGATAACTCGCAATTGAATTTTGTTCGGATCCGTACAGCAGATCCTGCGCGCACTGCGTTCAAAAAATATCTTCATCGGTATGGAATACTACTTTCTGAACAGCAGGAACATACCAAATGCCGCGAGTCCTATAGCCGAAACAAAAATGATCCACCTGATGACCGATTCCCGGCGCTTCTTTACGCGGAGCTCCCGTGATACCGAAAGGAATGTTGTAAGCGACACGCTATCCGACTGGGGAACCAAAGGATCTTCCTTCCCCGATCCGGCAGACGGTTCATTGGTTTTTTCAAACAGGCTCTTCCTGGTTTGCTTCAACCATTCACGGTTTTGCTTCGCTGTCTCATGCGCCTGCGATACGAATCCCATAACGATTGCTTAATCTCACTAATTTACGCAAAACTTCTCAGTTCATGAGTCTCTGAGCTTCTCAGCGGGATTTGTAAGCGCAGCCCTGATCGACTGACCGGCGATGGCCAGCAACGTCGCGATAAGGACAAGTACTCCAGGCAAAATGATCATCCACCACTGCACCGATATTTTGTACACAAATCCCTGCAACCATTGGTTGGTCAGATAATAGGCTAGCGGAAATGCGAAGGCACAGCTAATTGCAATGAGTCTGACGTACGTTTTCGACAGCATGATCAGGAGATTCGGTATTGTCGCGCCAAGCACTTTGCGAACGGCGATCTCTTTGGTGCGTTTTACCATCGCCAGCGTAGCCATGCCAAACAGACCCAGACTTGCGACGACGATCGCGATGACACTGAATATTTTCAGCAACGCGGCAAACAATTCGTCAGACCGGTACTGCTCCTCGAAAAAGCTGTCCATGAAATAGTAGATAAACTGGTCGTTCGGATAATGTCGCGCCCAGATACTTCCAAGCTTCTCCAAATAATCCCCTTCGCGTGATTCCACGCGGAAGGAATAGTAACCGTATTCCCACGGATGTCTGTGATAAAAGATTATCGGGTCAATAGACCTGCGCGCGGATTCATGGTGATAATCTTCGAGCACACCGACGATCGTAAACTTCTTGTTTTCATTCGAAATGATTTCGGTGCCGACGGCGTTCTCCGGAACGTCGTACCCCAACGCGCGGGCAGCCGTTTCATTCACGAGACAGGTGTTATCAAATTCCTTTTGGTTGAAGTTTCTTCCAGCCGTCAGGCTTAGTCCGAAAGTCTCGGGATATCCTTCATCGATCATCATTACCCAGAACGATTGCTTCTTTTCATTCGAAGAGCCAACTGCGTGGACTGCCTCATCGTGGAACCTGATCTCCTGACCGGGTATGTTCATAGACGCCGTTCCACTTTGAAAGCTCGGAAGCTGCAGCACCTCCGAACGGAACGTAGTGTAGCGGGTATAGCGCAGGGAGTCGGAATTAGTCGACGCCGGCGCGCGAAGTGTTATCGCATGCGCATTGTCGAGTCCTGAATCAAACGATCGCATAAACGCTATCTGCCGTGATGCAATCAGGGTGATACCTACGACCGCTACCGCGAGGAATAATTGAAAGATCATCAACGACTGGTGGAGGATTCCTGCGCGGCCCTTTCCCCCAAACTTGTTCCGCATGATCAGCGCCGGTTTGTAACGTGATAAAAAATGCGCAGGATAGAAGGCCACAATAGTGGTGATGATGACGAATGCTCCGAAATAAAGAAGCAGCTTCGACAGCGATGGGACGTCAAACGTAACATGCGAGAACAGAAACCCTGAGGCGCTTCTTGTAAAGAAATAGAAGATCGCATAACCGGTGATGAACGTAGCCACCGAAAGCACCCACGCCTCGACGAGAAACTGACCACTGATAACGATTCGTGAAGCGCCGAAAACCTTTCTGACACCAATCTCATCCGCGCGTTCAATCAGCCTTGCAACGGTGAGGTTGATGTAATTGATCCATGCGGCAATGAGAATGAAAATACCAAGCGAAAGCAACGCATAGAGCAATGTCTTGTTAACACCCGGCTTGATTTCCCCCTGCAGTCCCGGCGTAACATGAAGATCTTCGTAAGGCGTAAGCGTGTACTCGCCGGTATGTCCGATCTTTTGAAGATGCGTAAGGTGCTCGGAAGTCATCCGCTTTAGCGCGCGGTTGAGGCCGTCAATGTCCGACACGTCATCACGCAGTCTCACAAACGTAAATGCCCAGGGCGATTTGAATGAACCATCGCGGGGACCCCATCCATAGTACCAGATGGTTGACCATGAAAGGAGAAAATCGAACTCGAGGGACGTGTTGTCCGGTATGTCTTCAAACACACCTGTGATGGTGACGGGTAAGTGCTCGTTGAAGTAGATCGTTTTACCCATCGGATCGCCGTCGCCAAAATACGCCTGCGACTGAGAGCGTGAGATCATTACGGAGTTCGGTGCTGTTAGTGCCGTTTCAGCAGACCCGCTGATGACCTCTAATGGAAATACGCGCAGGAATGAGCTGTCTGCAAAGAGCATATTCTGGTCCACAATACGGACATCCTCTGTAAATATGAATGCTTTTTCGTTGTAAGCCCTGGCAACCGCTTCGGCTTCCGGAATATACTCGTGCAGCAGGAGAGCGGCGCGGTCATGGGTACGGGCTGTCTGCAATACGGCCTGCCCCTCCTGATATTCCGTATAGTTGATCCTGAATATCCGGTCCCCGTTCGGATAAAACTTATCATACCGGAGGTGATAGTTCACATAACCGGTGATGGCGAGAAATATGGCTATTCCCACAGAGAGGCCGACCACATTGATCACAGTAAACAGCATG
>CBKWFZ010000607.1:0-3223 GCA_966673785.1 uncultured bacterium | reverse complement strand
TCACACAGAACTCACGGAACACACAGAGAAGGCACGGAGCCTCCTAACCCAACTCTGCATTTCCTTCTGTGCTTTTCTGTAAGACCGAATCTTTTTAAAGCAGATCCTTTTCCGCGAGCATTGCACGGACGCGTTTATGATTATCCCAGAATTTCTTTTCGATTGAAGACATGATCTTATCAAACTCCGGGTGATCGCTAACCTCCTCTACAATGGGATCCTTTCGCATAAGCAGGACCCAGTATTGGAAGTTATCCTGCGACGCGAATTCCCTAAGGTCGGCGATAGCGGAATCAGCCTCGTTCCGGAATGCGTGAATCGCGGCTGAATGCAGGGACCGATAGATTGAAAGATCGTTCTCTGCGAAACGCTCATATTTTCCGAGTTGCTCCTCCGCCTTGTCGTGCATACCCATCTTCCGGAAAACCAGTGCAATTTTCAGGCTTTCATGGGCAAATACATCCAATTGTTCCTTCTCTCTCTGTTCAATGAATTCACTGTAGTAGCGGTACGCCTCGTCGTAGTCACGCATCATGTAGCAAACCTTCCCAATCTCTTCGAGCATGATCAGCTTTGCCGTATCTTCTTCGAGCTGCATAATGAGACTGGCTTTCGCTTTCTTGAGATCTCCGTCTTTCGCGTACCTTGCAAAGGTTCTAACCCAGCGACTGAAATAATTCTTGTGATTATATGCGAGTGACTTTTCAATGTACTCAAGTGACTCGTCGATAAATCCTGTCTGCAACAAGGCATCCGCAAGACGAAGATAATTGTAACTTGTCGTCACGGAATCCCGCGCATCAAATCCAATGCGCGTACCCATGAGCGCATACTCAAGGTAACGCGACGTATTTGGAATATAGTTATTGTGAAAATCTGCCAGGGCGCTTATGACCGTGCCAGAGTTCGGATTGTATTCAAGGGCTTTCTCGAGGTAAGGCAACGCAAGCCGGTATTCCTGCTGCTGAATGTATACCAGCGCTTTCGCGACAAGGCTTTCAGAAAGCTTGGGATCATATAGCAACGCCTTATCAGCAAACAGGGCCATTTTTTCTTTGTATTTTTTATCCCGGTGGAAGATATCAAGGTAATAGTACGCTATGGCTCCATTTGCATAGGCAAGTGCGAACTGCGGATCGTGCACAATGGCCTGATCCAAAAGTGCTACGGCGTTCAGGAGATCTGAGTCTTGTCCACGATTCATTTGATGTATTGCCTTCAGAAAAAGGTCATAGGCAACCAGATTGTTGGTAGGATTTTTTTCTATGCGACTTCTTTCGTCCGGTGTAATGAACACGTGAATCTCGTCGGTAATATCCTTTGCAATTTCCTGTTGAAGCGAAAAGATGTCGACGCTGCGACGCCGGTATTGTTTGGACCACAGGTGCTTGTCGCTTGCCGCGTCAACGAGTTGGATGTTCAGCAGAATCTGATCACCGAGTTTCTGACCGCTGCCCTCCACGAAGTAATTGACGTCAAGTTCATCTGCCATCTCCCGGATGGTCTTGCGTGAATCCCTGTACTTCTCCGTCGACGTTCTGCTGATGACACGCAGCGTGCCGATCTTTTGAAGATGGCTCAACGTCGATTCCATGATCCCGTTGATGAGATACACATTTGTTGAGTCATTGCTGTCGTTCTTAAACGGGAGAACTGCAATCGACCGCTCCACGGGTGGCACAATATCCGTTTTGAAATGTCGGAGCCCCCAATATCCCATCATGATAATCAGGATACCTGCAGCTATCACAGCCATTACCCTTCCGGAAATACGTCTTTTAGGAGATGGAGAGGGAACCGGCAAAGGTTCATCGGAAGCGCCTTCCTGCTGCCGGCGGCCAACTTCCCCCGGCGGGTAGCCATAGAATTCTCTGAAACATTTGATGAAATAGGAACTGCTTCCAAATCCGACATTATGCGATACTTCGGATACGTTCATGGACGTAGTCCGCAGAAGCTCCATCGCGCGTTTAAGCCTTATCTGACTGATAAGCTGGCTTACGGAGAGATCGGTCTCCTTCTTAACTTTCCGGAGCAGATTGGAACGACTCATGTTCATCGTATCGGCCAATTCGGAGACACCGAAGTTTTCGTCGGCCAGATTTCGCTCTATGGCTGCTGTAAGCCCGGTAAGAAAGGCGTTTTCATTTGCGCTCTTTTCTGGCATATTGTCATCCCGCAGGTATTCTTGATGTGACCCTAAATTTAGCAAGGAAACGCCCAATTGCGCGAAAATTTATATCGCTGCGTCATAGTTTATGCCGTTTCATGCAAAGTTGATGGTTTTCTCCGCAAATCTGATCCACCGCCCGGAGCTCAGCCCGCGTTCTTTGTAGAAACCAAAAAACAAAAATTCAAACGGTATGAAAACATTCAGAAATCACTACAAACAAGTCATTGTCGTTCCCGCCATTCTTGCAATGCTGGCTTTGTTAATAGAGGCTTGCAGCGGTCAAAGCAGCGCCGCGGAAACAAAATCAAAGCCTGAGGTTGACATCCATACTGCTGTTGTAACAGATAACCTTGACGCTTTGCGTGAGCATATCGACGGCGGTTCCAATATCAATGAACGCGATCCGTTCGGAGGCTCAAGTCCGCTTATTAGCGCGGCAGTATTTGGAAAACTGGAAGCGGCGAAGATGCTTATCGATGGCGGAGCGGATCTCAACTTCCAAAATAACGATGGATCGACGGCGCTTCATTCCGCGGCTTTTTTCTGCCGGCCGGACATCGTGCAGGCTTTATTAAAAGCGGGAGCAGATAAATCGATCAAGAATAAATACGGCGCCACAGCTTACGAAAGTGTTGCCGCGCCGTTTGAGGATGTTAAAGAAGCTTACGACATGATGAAAACCATTTTAGGTCCGATGGGGCTGCAACTCGACTACGACTATATCAGGAAGACCCGTCCGGAAATCGCAGCGACGTTGAAATAAGAAAACGCACCAACGGAATGAATCGACATTATGACATAGACTGGCTGCGCGTGATTGCGATCGCGCTATTGCTTGTGTACCATGTTGCCATCTGCTTTCAACCATGGGCTCCAATGCTTGGCTTCATCCCATCGGATAAGCCATGGCTTTCGCTGTGGTTTCCGATGGCGATGCTCAACGTCTGGCGTATACCACTGCTGTTCTTCGTGTCTGGGATGGGTGTTTATCTTGCAATGAAAAACCGCGACGTCCCGGCACTTTTGAAGGAACGCGCAGTCCGAATTTTG
>CBKWFZ010000606.1:0-3229 GCA_966673785.1 uncultured bacterium | reverse complement strand
GCATCTTTTCCATCTGAACACTATTGAGCTGGAGCAACGCATTCAGAACGAGCTTGAGGAGAATCCGCTTATCGAACAAAATGCAGACGCTGATCTGCAGACAGAAAAGAACGACAAGGACGAACCTCAGGAGTATCAGGACTGGGATGAATACGCATACGATGATACACCGGATTATCAGCAGAACAATCCCCAGTTTTCAAAACAGGAAATTCTTCCCAGCAAAACATTGGTAACCGTATCGGATTTCCGGGAAGAGGCGATCAATCAGTTAAACTTGTCATCTGCACTTAATGAAGACGAGAAAAAACTCGGCGACTTCATTATCAACTGCCTTACCGACGAAGGATTTCTTGAAGGCGACGCCGACAGCATTGCCGATGACTATTCGCTCAAGCAATTGAAGATCATCGATCCTGCGCAGGTACAGAAAGTCATCGACCACATCCAGACCTTTGAACCCGTTGGGCTTGCCACTTCATGCATCCGCGACTGTATGCTCGCACAATTGAAGCGAATGAACACAAAGGAGCCCGATGTGAAGCTTGCCATAAAAATTCTCAGCGAATACTACAACGAACTGAAGGGACGGAATTTCAACCGTATCCTCGATGCGCTGGATATCGATGAAGAAGATTTTAATCTCACGCTTGACCTGCTGGCAACGCTGAAACTGAAGCCGGTGCCGAAGGGTGACAGCTCGCCTGTTCAGCAGGATACGATCATTCCCGATTTTATTGTTACGCAACAAGACAATACCTTACATGTCACGTTGTTCAAGGAAAAGGCTTCTTCATTGAAGATCAATTCTTCATGGAAGGCGAAAGTTCATGACATCGAAAAAAGCAACGGTGATCAGGCAACCGCCCGCTATCTCACAAATAAGCTGAGTGCAGCAGAGTGGTTCGTTAACGCGATCAAGCAACGCGAGTCAACCATGTTGAAGGTGATGAAAGCAATCGTAAAACTTCAGTACGATTATTTCACAACAGGGGATGAGCTGCTGCTGAAACCAATGATCCTTAAAAACGTAGCGGACATGGTTGGAGTTGATATCTCGACCGTATCCCGGATCACCTGTAACAAGTACGTTCAGACTCCCTCAGGCAATATACTTATCAAAAATCTGTTCAATGAGGGTATCACGAACCAGGAAGGCGTGGCCGTCAGCGTAAGGAAAGTGCAGGAGGCGATTCAACAGGTTATCATGTCGGAAGACAAGAACAGTCCTTACTCCGACCAGCAGATTGCGACCCTTCTGGCCAACCGTGGTCTCAAGATAGCGAGGAGAACGGTTGCGAAATATCGAGACGAACTTAGAATCCCGGCTGCTCAACTCCGGTGGAATACGATTCACCACCGTACGGCTGCTGCTTAACTTAAACACAAACAATGGCGAAAATTTTAATTATTGATGACGAGAAGGACCTGTGCCTTGTCCTGAGTCGTTTTCTTTCCAAACACGGTTACGAAGTGTTAGAGGCACATAAGGGTAAAAAAGCCCTTGAGATCATTAACGAGAGCGTTCCGGACCTCATTCTCTGCGACTTTATGCTGGACGATATGGACGGAACCACAGTGCTGAAAGCGATCAAGGAGATCAACCCTTCAACACCGGTGATCATTATTACCGGGTTCAGCAACATCAAGACAGCTGTCGAGGTAATGCGCCTCGGAGCGGTAGATTACGTAATCAAGCCGCTGATTCCTGAAGAAATTCTGCTTACGATCAGAAAGGCCCTGGATCGCGCGCTGCTTCCTGTGCCTGATCAGGTTTCTCAAAACGCGACGCCCTCAGGGCAGCGTGATGAGCGGCCGGCTCCGAGAAGAAGTTCTTCGCAAAACGGAAAGTCGGAATACATTTTCGGCGACAGTCCGTACTTCAAAAACATCCTGAAACAGATCGATCTGGTCGCCCCCACAAACTACAGCGTTATCATTTATGGTGAGAGCGGAAGCGGAAAGGAGGCTATTGCCCAGGAGATCCATAAACGCAGTAAGCGCAGTCATAAGCCTTTTGTCGCGATCGACTGCGGTGTACTATCCAAAGAACTCGCCGGCAGCGAATTGTTCGGACATGAAAAAGGGTCATTCACCGGAGCGCTTAATCAGAAGATCGGCAGTTTTGAAATTGCGAATGAGGGAACCATCTTCCTTGATGAAATAGCCAACCTTTCCTATGATGTGCAGATCTCGCTCCTTCGCGTTGTGCAGGAAAGAAAGATGCGCCGTGTTGGCGGCACAAAAGATATCGATCTTGACGTCCGTATTATCGTGGCGAGTAATGAGAAGCTCTGGGATGCAGCCGGCTCCGGGAAACTGCGCGAGGATCTTTATCACAGGTTCAATGAGTTTGCGATTCAGGTAGCTCCGCTTCGGGAGCGTGTCGGCGACATTATGGTTTTCGCGAATCACTTCCTGGGAATTGCTAACGATGAGCTTAACAAAAACATCAAAGGATTCCACCCTGAAGTTGAGCGCCTGTTCCAGTCGTATGTCTGGTATGGCAATCTGCGTGAACTCAAGAATGTGGTAAAACGTGCGACGCTGCTCTGCGATGAAGAGTACATTGACGTCAAGAGCATTCCGTTCGAGCTGACGAATTTCGCAAAGCTGCAGTTTGAAAATTCATCAAACGAATCCACGCAGCCGGCCCAGGTGGCAGCGATGGCGCCTTTCCCGGTCACAACAACACCTATGGGTGGCAGCGGCGGATACACAACGGCCAAGAAACCGGCTCCGCGGGAACAAAGTCTCAAAAGCGCTGGTATCGACGCAGAATATGAATTGATTCTTGAAGCACTGAAGAAGGTTAACTTTAACAAAAGCAAGGCCGCCAAGGTGCTTCAGATTGACAGGAAAACTTTGTATAACAAAATAAGACAATACCAGGAACTAAGAGGGGAGAAGTTTGAGTCTGAGATATGAATGAAACCGTTCAGTTTTCGACTGCTCCGGTGGAATCAACGGAAAAGGAACAAGGTATTCTGGAAAATTACATCAATTTTTTCCCGGCTCCGGTCTATGTGGTGGATCCGTGCCGGAAGGCGTTTATTTCGGTAAACCGTACGCTGCGCGAATTGCTCGGATTTTCCGATAGCGATCTCGAATTGTTGCGATCAGACGTGTCATCCCTTGTGCATCAGGAGGATGACACAGTCTTTAGAGCAACGTTAGACGACCTGAAGAATCATAGCACCGGTGGCACACACACATTCGTCGTCCGTTT
>CBKWFZ010000605.1:0-3233 GCA_966673785.1 uncultured bacterium | reverse complement strand
CGCTGGAGTACAAACGGGTAAAGCAATAACTAAACAAAAAATCTTAAACGATCTTAAATGGACAGGAATTCGGCGATTGGCCTTACGTTGATAGCAGGTTTGCTGCTGGTGTACTTCACATGGTTTTCTCCCAAGCCGGAGCCGCCCACTGCACAGAAGGATGTCCCCCAACCCTCCGGAAATACCGTCACGGACTCGACCACGGCCGAAGTGCCCCTCCCCGACAGCGTGCTCGCCAGCACTTACGGAGAACTATCTGCCGCGATGCAGGGTGAGGATACTCCATTCGATGTAGAAACGAAAGATCTCAAGATCAGCTTCTCCTCAAAAGGTGGCATTATCAAGTCTCTTGAGCTGCGCAACTATCAGACGTACGACAAAAAGCCGCTCTACCTCATTAGTCCGGCGAATACATCATTCTCCCTGAAAGGGAAATACAACGGCCGGGATATTGATCTTTACCAACTCTATTATAAAGGACAACAAACCACAAGCGGTGACACGACTATCGTGACGTTCACGGCGTCGCTACCCGGCGGAACGGAACTTACACAAACCTATTACATTCCGCAGGAGGGTTTCCAGATTCGTTATGCATGGGGTGGAAACGGAGCCGCCCGTCTGTTGGGCGACACGCCTCTTTCCCTGGAATGGCAGAATGTGGTCCGCCTGATGGAAAAAGATCTGGAAGACACCAGAAACCACACGACGATCAATTATTACACCGCTGATGACGAATTTGACAATCTGACCGAGGCGAGTTCCGACACGGAGCGCGAAACCCTTGCGTCGACGGTTGGCTGGGTTGCCGTCAAGCAGAAGTTTTTCCTTTCTGCTCTCATTGCACGCGATGGTCTCCCTGGGGGAGAGGTCTCAACATCTGTAACCTCAAATGATCCGACGTACGTGAAAACCGCGTCCATCAAGTTACAGGTACCTGTTGGCGTGCTGAATGCAGGTCCTGCAGACTTCATTTTTTACATCGGCCCTAACGACTATCAGATCATCGGACGCGTGCCGGCGGAAAAGTTCGCAAAGAACGTTTACCTCGGCTGGCCACCGGTGTACTGGATCAACAAGTTCGTCATCTTCCCTGTCTTTCATTTCCTTACACAGCTGTTCAGCAATTACGGCGTGATCATAATTATTCTGGTGATCCTTCTGAAGCTGGTGCTGTTCCCGCTTTCGTACCGGTCGTACCTGAGCATGGCGAAGATGAAAGTACTCAAGCCGGAGCTTGATGAGATCAAAGAGCGTGTAGGCGAGGATATGACGAAGGTGCAGCAGGAACAAATGAAGCTCTACCAGCAGGTGGGAGTCAATCCGATCAGCGGGTGCGTTCCCGTATTGCTGCAGATGCCGATTCTGTTCGCCATGTTCTACCTTTTTCCTGCAAGTATTGAACTGCGGCAGCAGCCGTTCCTGTGGGCAGAGGATCTGTCGACATACGACTCGCTCATCAATTTCTCATTCAGCCTTCCTTTCATGGGAAGTCACATTAGTCTTTTCACGCTGCTCATGACCGCGTCGACGCTGATCTATACCTGGCAGAACAACCAGATATCCTCGGTGCAGGGACCGATGAAGTCGATGTCGTATATCATGCCGGTGATCTTTTTCTTCGTGCTGAACAAATTTTCAGCGGGACTAACATTCTATTACCTCGTTTCCAACCTTGTAACCTTCAGCCAGCAGGCGATCATCAAACGTTTCGTTGATGAGAACAAGATCAAGGCGATCATGGAGGAAAACAAGCGGAAGAATGCAGCGGGAGCCGGAAAGAAATCGAAATTCATGGCTCGTCTTGAAGAGGCAATGAAAGCGAGCGAAGAAGCTAAGCGCAAGGCAGAAGACGAACGAAAGCGCCGCAAGGACAACAAGAAATAGCCGGCCGAATTTTCCGTTCATCGATGGCGATGAACAGCGCCCCTCCGCGTCTTTGCGCCTCCGCGGTTTTGTATTTGGGCCATACATTTTGGAAAACGAAAACTACATAGTCAACAGGTGCCAGCCTGCAGACCTTGCATCTGCTCTTTTGTCCACAATTTATCCCCAAGGATGCTCAACGCAATTCTTAATCTACCAGCAGCAACCCACAATAACCGATCACCACGCCGTTAAGAGGCTTTTTCGACCCTGATCTGTGTTAACCGATTGTGGATAATATGTTCCACGATGTTCCACGGCAGGTAAAGTTTTCGTCTATATTTGTGACCCGCGGTTGCGGTTTTTTTATTTTTTAATCTTCAGGTAAGTAAGGAATGGGAAAAATTATTGCGATTGCCAATCAAAAAGGCGGAGTAGGCAAGACGACATCGGCTATCAATCTCGCAGCAAGTCTGGCGGTTCTTGAGAAACGTACACTGCTCGTGGATGCAGATCCACAAGCTAATTCGACGTCCGGTCTCGGCATAAATCCGAAGGACGTTGAACAGGGCATTTACGAGTGCATGGTCGATGGTATCCACCCGAAGGACGCGCTTGTGAGTAACGAACTCAAGTTTCTCGATGTGCTTCCCTCCCACATCGATCTCGTCGGAGCCGAAGTTGAGATGGTGAGTATCGAACGGCGTGAGGAAAAGATGCGTGAAGCGCTGGGCAAGATTAAGAACGATTACGATTACATCATCATTGATTGTTCTCCGTCGCTGGGACTGATCACAATCAACGCCCTGACCGCTGCGGATTCAGTAATCATTCCCGTGCAATGCGAGTACTTCGCCCTGGAGGGCCTCGGCAAACTTTTGAACACGATTAAGATTATTCAGACCAGGCTTAATCCGAGGCTTGAAATAGAAGGCATACTTCTAACGTTGTATGATTCACGGACTAGTCTTGGCAACCAGGTAGTCGAAGAAGTGCGAACACATTTCTCCAAGATGACATTTAAGACGATCATTCCCAGAAACGTGAAGCTAAGCGAGTCGCCCAGTTTCGGATTGCCGGTAATCGTGCACGATGCAGAAAGTAAAGGCGCAATCAGCTACCTCAATCTTGCGCGCGAAATCCTCGACAAGAATAGTCAGGCAAAATGATTTGAACACCCGGTTAAATGTTATTCGGCTACAACGAAAATGAATGAACAATGAGCAAGAAGAAAGCATTAGGAAGAGGATTAAGCGCGTTGTTGAGTGACAACACCGCTGATGATAAACTTGAAGTTGACCTTCCCGTCGGTGTCACGACTACACCGGCTGAGACGAACTCCCGTACGCCGGCAAGCGGAATGACAG
>CBKWFZ010000604.1:0-3233 GCA_966673785.1 uncultured bacterium | reverse complement strand
CGGCGTTATCCTGCCCTTTTCAAGCACGTCTTTCGGGTCAACCGGCAGGGCTCCGGCCTCTGAGGCTGCAATCACGCGACCAGACCGGGTTACACAATACCGGAGCGGTCGCAAGCCGTTGCGATCGAGTGTAGCGCCAATCCGCTGGCCGTCGGTGAACACGAGAGCCGCAGGTCCGTCCCACGGTTCCATCATCGACGCATGATACTTGTAGAACGCTTTCCGATGCGGATCCATCAGCTTGTTGTCCTGCCACGCTTCCGGCACCAACATCATCAGTACATGCGGAAGGGGTCGTCCTGAAAGAACAAGCATTTCCACCAACGCATCCAGGTTAGCCGAATCCGAGGATTGTGGATTTGTTATGGGGAGAAGCATCTTAAGTTCCTCGTCGGTGAAAAGCGTCGACTTGAACAATGCCTCTTTTGACTTCATTTTGTTCACGTTACCGCGAATGGTGTTGATCTCACCATTGTGGGCTATGTAACGGAATGGCTGGGCGAGCTTCCAGTTCGGGAACGTGTTCGTCGAGAATCTCGAGTGCACCAGCGCGAGCGCAGTCCGGATACGGGGATCCTGAAGATCGAAAAAGTACTTGCGTAGTTGCTCGGTCCTCAGCTGGCCTTTATAAACTATTGTGCGGGAAGAGAAACTTGCAATGTAAAATTCCTTCGTAGCGCCCTTATCCTTGCCGGCGATCACATGCTGTGTATAATTACGAAGGATGAACAGCTTGCGTTCAAGCGCGTCTCCGGTGATTGTATCGTCCTTGGGAACTACAAAGACCTGTTCTATGAGCGGTTCAACTTCCGCTGCTCCGGGCCCGGGTACGGAATGATCCACCGGAACTCCGCGAAACCCAATCAATTCAAAACCAAGGTCCTTGATATTACGCCGCAATACCTCGCGGCAGGCATTCATGAGCTTTTTATCGCGCGGGAAGAAGACCATCCCGACACCGTATTTCCCAAACGCCGGGAGTTCAAATCCAAGCCTGGCGCTTTCTTCCGTCAGAAAATCATGCGGTAACTGAAACAACACGCCTGCACCGTCACCGGTCTTTGGGGAGCTTCCCTTGCCCCCGCGATGTTCCATGTTCTCGAGCATGGAAAGTGCGTCCCGGAGTGTCTGATTCGTCTTGGTGCCGTTAACAGTCGCCACGAATCCGATCCCGCAGGAATCATGTTCAAGCTCCGGCGTGTACAAACCCCTTCTGGTTTCGTCTTTCATCTTAAGTGTATTACTGGTTGTAGTTCTTTGTAAAGACCCGTTTTGGGCGAAACGAGTTTTTGAAATTACGGAATAAACAGAACTTAATTTTGGGACGCCCGGGCAGGGACAGAATTTTTGGAATCTTTTCAGAAATGTTAAAATATCGTTAAAAATGTCAAAAACGAATACGATTGCGCCCTAGTCGATTTTGAAATTTTGAATTTTAATCGAAAACGATTGAAATAATTGTAAAAAAGCAGGCGCGGTCTGATTCAAATGCTATTGATTCCGCCGGGAAATTTGATAACCTCACTTCAACGCCCGGACCATCTCCTTTTTGCCTGGCGGGCCGGGAAGGGTCTCGACGGTCAGGCCCAGCGATCGAAGGTCACGCTTTAGCTGGCCCGTTGCGCAATAGGTTACGAACACACCTGGTGAACGGAGTCCGGCACACACCTTTTGAAGAACGGAAAGTTGCCACATCTCCGGCTGTTTCGACGGGGCAAAGGCATCATAGAATACAACGTCAAATGCGGAGTCCGGAATGGCAAATGCCTCAAGGGTTGTATGGCACTTTTTGATTGAAAACTCATCGGACACCGCGTGCCAAATTCCCCAAGGACAGCTTTGGATATTAAAAAAGTCTCTGTCAGCATCGAGGTGGTCTACATAGTTCAATCTCGACCAGATTTCTTCGGGTAAGGGGTAAGCCTCAATGGTCGTAAAATTCACGCGGCGTTTATGCGTGCGGGAAAAATGGAGGGCCAGTGTTGCATTCAATCCGGTGCCGAATCCGACTTCCAGCACGTCAATGGCATTCTTTGTAACGGCAAGGCTATACTCAAGCCCGCTGCTTATAAAAACATGCCTTGATTCCCGGATGGCTCCGTGCACGGAGTGATAGGTCTCATTTCTCGAGCGATCGAACAGCGAATGCGATCCATCGCCGGTAATAATAATCTCCGGAATTTCCATGGCTACTCACGGTAGATCAACGCCACGGCATATGCATTCACGCCTTCATTACGCCCGACGAAACCAAGCTTCTCAGAGGTTGTGGCTTTGATGGAAACATCGTCGGGTGTGATCTTCATAAGCGGTGCGAGAAGTTCCCTCATTGCATCGATATGAGGATTTACCTTGGGATGCTCAAGACAAATGGTACAATCAATATTATTGATTTTCCAACCCTTGCTCAATAGCATGGCGGTAACTTCCTCAAGAAAGAAACTGCTCCTCATTCCCTTCCAGCGGCTGTCAGCATTTGAAAAGTGGTAACCGATATCTCTCATGTTCGCCGCACCAAGCAAGGCATCACAGATTGCGTGAATAAGAACATCGGCATCCGAATGCCCCACGGCGCCATGGGTCGCGGGAAGCCTGACGCCACCCAGCCAGAATTCGCGGCCTTCTTCGAGTTGATGCACATCATAACCCATTCCAATCCGAAACTTGCTCATACCGGTTATGCTGTTGCTTTATAATATAATGCACTGGAATTTTCTTCGCGGAGGATCTGACTGGCAACCCGGTGCAAATCCTGGTCACTCACCTTTTCAATCATGTCAATCTCGCGGTTGACGAGCGCGGCATCACCCGACAATTTTGCGAAAGCGAGATTCATGGCGCGATTCATCACCTCAACTTCGCCAAATTCAATTGTTGATTCGGCCTGGTTTTTCACTTTCCGAAGTTCCTCTTCCGACACCCCTTGCCGGAGCACTTCGTCCAGGACGTCAGCTACCATGCTGTCGGCGACATCAATTGCTATCCCGGGTTTTATCCGGCCACTAACAACGAGCAGACCCGGATCGATCGAGCCCATTACAAACGAAGATATTGTTGTAAAGATCTCCTTTTCCTTCACCAGTTTTTGATAAAGGCGGCTGGACTGGCCTCTGCTCAGCACGTCACTTAACAGATCCGCCGTGTAGTAGTCGGGATGAAATCTTCCGGGCATGTGCCACGCCTTGTAAAACGCGTTTGCGGCGGCGAAGTCCGGGTGCTCATAGGTCTCTATG
>CBKWFZ010000603.1:0-3245 GCA_966673785.1 uncultured bacterium | reverse complement strand
ACAGGCGCTTAACCTGCGGGACAACGGATTCAAGGTAATCATTGGACAAAGAAAAGGCTCAAAGACCTGGGATAAGGCGATCAGCCACGGTTGGGTACCGGGTGAAACGCTTTTTGAAATTGAAGAAGCCGCAAAGCGCGGAACAATCATCCAGTTCCTGCTCTCCGATGCCGGACAGATCGCGTTGTGGCCGACGATCAAGCCGTACCTGACAAAGGGCAAGACGCTCTATTTCTCGCACGGCTTCGGCATTACTTTCAAAGAACAAACTGGTATTGTACCGCCTGCTGACATCGACGTCGTTCTTGCTGCGCCCAAAGGTTCGGGCACATCGGTTCGTCGTCTATTCCTTCAGGGGAAAGGCATCAACTCAAGCTATGCGGTATTCCAGGACGCTACCGGAAACGCCCGGACGAAAGCGATCGCCCTTGGTATTGGCGTTGGTTCCGGATACCTTTTTGAGACCGATTTCAAGAAGGAAGTATATTCCGACCTTTCAGGAGAGCGCGGAACACTGATGGGCGCCATCGCCGGAATCTTCGAAGCACAATACGAGGTGCTGCGCGCCAACGGACATTCTCCGTCTGAGGCGTTTAACGAAACCGTCGAAGAGCTTACGCAGAGCCTGATGCCTCTGGTCGCCGAAAACGGAATGGACTGGATGTACGCCAACTGCTCCACCACGGCTCAACGTGGCGCCCTGGACTGGAAGAAGAAATTTAAGGCAGCGACGCTTCCTGTATTCCAGGAGTTGTATAAGAGCGTTGCAACCGGCGAGGAAGCGAAGAGAACAATCGAGACCTGTAGCAAACCTGACTACCGTGAAAAGCTCGCGGAAGAGTTGAAAGAACTCCGCGAGAGCGAGTTGTGGCAAGCCGGTGCAGCAGTGCGCAAATTGCGCCCGGAAAAGCAACAGGTCGAAGAGAGCATGATAAACTGATACTGGTTACTATGGGCCGATAATCGGCCAGACAATTTAATGAGAACCGGAGGCTTTCGACGTCGCGAAACCTCTGGTTCTCTTGTTTTATCCGGAACAGTATATGACCATAGAGACTACGACAATCAATATTGAAAATGCCTACGCGGTTCTGAAGCCGGTCGTGTTAAAAACGCCCTTGCAGTATCACCGTAAGTTGTCCGAGAAATTCGGTGCCGAAGTTTACCTCAAGCGCGAAGACCTCCAGGTAGTTCGCTCTTACAAAATCCGCGGCGCATACAATCTGATCAACAGCCTGGATGCCGCACAGCGCGAGCGCGGTGTAGTATGTGCCAGCGCGGGAAATCATGCCCAGGGCGTGGCCTTCTCTTGCCGCGCGCTCAATCTTCATGGGACGATCTACATGCCGGCTATTACTCCAAAGCAGAAGATAAACCAGGTACGCATGTTCGGCGGAGACAATATTGACATTGTATTGACGGGCGATACGTTCGACGAATGCCAGGCCCATGCAATTGCGTTCGCGCAAAATAAAGGACTTACCTTCATTCCGCCGTTCGACCACCCCAAAGTCATCGAAGGCCAGGGCACAGTTGCTATGGAAATCCTGGCCGAGCTTAAAGATCCCGACTACATATTCGTTCCCATCGGTGGCGGCGGGCTATGCGCAGGCGTTGGTCTTTATTGCAGGGAGCACGCAGGTGACACGCGGATCATAGGCGTTGAACCGGCAGGAGCGCCGGCCATGAAGGAGGCGCTCAGGGAAGGGAAACCTGTAAGGCTAGAGAAGATCCAGCGTTTTGTCGATGGCGCCGCGGTTCAGAAAGTGGGCGATCTCACATTTCCAATTTGCAGAAATGTCATTACGGACATGCTATTGGTGCCTGAAGGAAAGATCAGCTCGACGATCCTGCAACTGTACAATGAAGATGCGATAGTAGCGGAACCAGCGGGCGCATTGACGATCGCGGCCCTGGATCAGTATAAGAAGCACCTGGCCGGCAAAAAAGTTGTTTGCATTGTCAGCGGCGGCAACAATGATATCGACCGGATGCAGGAAATAAAGGAACGTTCGCTGCTGTACGAGGGAATAAAACACTATTTCATCGTGCGTTTTGCCCAACGCCCGGGGGCGTTAAAAGAATTTGTGAATCACATTCTCGGGCCTACCGACGATATCGTTCGTTTTGAATTCATTCAGAAACATAACAAGGAGACCGGTCCTGCGCTTATCGGCATCGAGGTGAAATCACGAAGCGACTTCCATTCTTTGGTTGAACGGATGGATCAATCCGGACTCAACTATACCCTCGTAAATCAAAACGAAAATCTCTTCGAATACCTTGTTTAGTCGGCTGCATCAATGCCGCGGATCGGCCGATGATAGCAACCTTTTTATTATATTGACATGGTTCAAGTGGATATGGTGCCTTCGTTGCGACTTCGGAATCTGATCGTGTTTCTTTTGCTCGCCTGCTCAGCCGCCGGTTACGGCCAGGTGACTATTGCCGGAGTTGTACTTAGCGAAGAAGATAAATCACCAATCGCATACGCGAACATTGGTATGCTGAATACCTCGGTGGGAACGATTTCGAACGCCGATGGAACATTCGAGATTCTTGTTCCGGAGAAATACGCAAACGATTCCCTGCTTTTTTCTGCACTCGGTTTTCGGAAATGTTCCTTTGTTGTAAACGATCTGCGTGCACGGAGCCCATTGGTGATACAAATGCAGGAACAGAGTACGTTACTCAAGAACATTATCGTCAAGTCACGAAAGAAAAAGCCAGCCAGAACATTCTATTTCGGCAATAACATTTATGACGCGGGAAGCATTCATGTCGATTCGGTCGCTGCAGGATCCGCGATGGCGTTGCTGATTGAAAACAAGTATCCGGCGTTTAATGCGGACCTCACCGTTCCTTACTTCGCGCGCAGGGCCAGACTCAGAATTTCCTATAATACCTTTGACGCCTTCAAAGTACGCCTGCGGTTTCTTTCGGTGAACCCCGAAACCGGCCTTCCTGACAAAGACCTGTTCAATGGAAGCATCGTAGTAACATCCGAGCTTCGGCGCGGATGGCTCAGCTTCGATCTTTCGAAATATAATATCCGCATCGATGATCAATCGTTCTTTCTGGTTTTTGAGTGGCTCATTGACGATGAAGATCGTCGGTTACTGATGGATCTGTATCGCGAGTTCGAGCGTCAGTTTCCGAAGAAAGTTACGACGGATACGGTAGTAGTGGAAGGGGAAAAGATCACATTTAACAGCTACCATGGGTATCGCGCGGGAACGTCATTC
>CBKWFZ010000602.1:0-3250 GCA_966673785.1 uncultured bacterium | reverse complement strand
AGAAGTTAAGGAGAAGAAAAGCGAGCCGCTGTTTTCTAAAAAGAACAGGAAGCTTGTCACGAATCCGCTTGATATTGACAATCCCATCACCGTGCAGGTGCTTGGTATATGTTCCGCACTCGCCGTAACCACACAAATGGAGCCGGCGTTTGTAATGGCGCTCGCCGTTACAGTAGTAGTGGCAAGTTCGAACGTGATGATCTCGCTGTTACGGAACACGGTTCCTTCAAGGATCCGTATCATCGTTCAGCTGGCGGTCGTCTCGCTTTGGGTTACGCTCGTGAACGAGGTGCTCAAGGCGTACATGTACGATGTATCAAAGCAGCTTTCTGTTTTCGTTGGTTTGATCATCACCAACTGTATCGTTATGGGACGTCTTGAGGCGTTTGCGATGGGTAACAAGCCCGGTCCTTCGCTTATGGACGGGATCGGCAACGGTCTCGGTTATGGCCTGATCCTGATGCTTGTTGCGTTCTTCCGCGAACTTCTCGGCTCCGGTGCGCTGTTCGGGTTCAAGGTGTTTGAAAGTATTGGTCTCCCTTATCAGGGAAATGGTCTCATGCTTCTCCCTGCAGGTGCATGTATTATCGTCGGAATTATTATCTGGGTACAGCGCGCGCTTAACGGCTACCGCGAAACACATTAATCGAGTTTATGGAAAATCTGATCAGCATATTCGTCCGGTCAATTTTTATTGACAACATGATCTTCGCTTACTTTCTTGGAATGTGTTCATTCCTCGCGGTATCGAAGCGTGTAAGCACCGCCTTCGGGCTCGGCATTGCCGTAATATTCGTGCTTGGCGTCACGGTTCCGATCAACTGGATCATTCAAAACAAGATTCTGACGGAAGGTGCGCTTGCATGGATCGGCCCTGATTTCGCAACGATGGATCTCACATTTCTCCAATTCATTATCTTCATTTGTGTGATCGCTGCTATGGTTCAGTTGACCGAGATGGCAGTTGAAAAATTTTCACCTGCCTTATACGGTACCCTGGGTATCTTTCTGCCTCTGATTGCTGTGAACTGTGCGATTCTCGGCGGGGCTCTGTTCATGGTACAGCGGCCTTATAATCTCGTGGAGGCAACGACCTATGGATTTGGTTCCGGGGTCGGTTGGATGCTCGCCATCGTCGCGCTCGCAGGTGTGCGTGAAAAGATGAAATACTCCAACGTGCCAGGGCCTCTTCGTGGCTTGGGTATCACGTTCATCCTGGTAGGATTGATGTCTTTCGGATTTCTGAGCTTCCTTGGTTTCAGCCTTTAAGAAATCCCTTGTCATAGAAAGGCTTCCCGCGAACGGGAAGCCTTTTTTTTGTTCCCTGTATCGACTCGGGTTACCTTTTGACGATTTCCTTATAATAAAGTATTGATCCCTCTCTCATGGAAAATTCGCTCAGACGAGTCCTTCGGTATTTTTTCAGCGGAACGCTCTTCATCGTTCCGCTTGTCGCGACAGCGTACTTCATTTTTGTATCGATATCCTGGCTCGACAGCTTGTTAATGCTTCCATATCCGGGACTCGGATTTGTCATCATCTTTCTTGCCATTACTGCATTCGGGTACCTGACCACAAACTTTGCATTCAAGGCGGTGATGGATTGGTTTGATATGGGAATGAACAAGATCCCATTAGTAAAGCTGATCTACTCCGCGGTAAAGGATTTGCTCGGCGCCTTTGTCGGTGATAAGAAGAAGTTCACCAAACCTGTTCTCGTAAGGATCAACGCCCAGAATAACCTTTATCAGATCGGATTCATCACACAGAATGACCTGACCGGGCTGGGGTTACAAGACATGGTTGTCGTATATTTTCCGCACTCATACGCGTTCTCCGGATTCCACTACTTCGTCGCGCGGGAAAATATTCGTACACTCGATATTCCGGGTGACGTGGCGATGAAGTTTATCGTGTCCGGAGGGGTGTCAGGAATCAGCAGCGACTAGCCATGTTGAAGCAGCTTCCTACTCAATGACGCCGGAGCCGATAAGTTCCTCTCCTTCATACCATGCTGCAAACTGGCCGGGCGTAACACTCTTGATGGGTTTGTCAAAAACGATGTAGAGTCCATCGTCGTGGCGATGTAGCGTGCATGGCTCCAATGGTTGACGGTAACGGATGCGCCCCATATAACGTTTGGACTGACCGACGGCAAGCCGAAGGTCTTCCCTGATCCAGTGTTCCTGACCGGGTGCGATAAAAAGCCCTTTGCGGTACAGACCCGGGTGATCTTCACCCATACCCATATAGATTACGTTGTCGGTGGTGTTGGTGCCGATTACGAATAACGGCTTTGCATACCCGCCGATGTTGAGACCTTTCCGCTGGCCTATCGTGTAGTAGTGTGCGCCGTTGTGTTCGCCGATTGCGGTGCCGTCGGCAGGAGCATAAACGTAGGGACTCGTCTGATGAACAAGGTTTTCCTGTTCTGCTCTCTGGAAAATCGGTGCCGATGCGGGAATCTCAATCACCTTACCTTTCTTCGGCTGCAGTCGTTGTTGCAGGAAATCCGGCAGATGGACCTTGCCCACGAAACAAAGACCCTGCGAGTCTTTTTTGTCTGCAGTCACCAGGTTTAGCTTCCGTGCAATCTCCCGCACTTCCGGCTTTGTCAGTTCACCAACGGGAAACAGCGATTTTGATAGCTGCTGTTGCGTAAGCTGACACAAAAAATAGCTTTGATCTTTGTTGCCGTCTTTTCCTGATAGCAACCGGTAAATGGTTTTTCCCTCCTGAGAAAACTCAGCCTTTCGCGCATAGTGGCCCGTGGCAACGAAGTCAGCGCCAAGCTTCAACGCTGCGTTGAGGAAAATGTCGAACTTGATTTCCCGGTTGCAAAGCACATCGGGGTTTGGAGTGCGGCCTTTTTGATATTCGGCGAACATATAGTCGACGATGCGCGCCTTATATGCTTCGCTCAGGTCGATGGCCTGAAAAGGAATGCCCAGATGCTGTGCGACAATCATCGCGTCATTGCTGTCGTCGAGCCAGGGACACTCGTCGCTGATAGTAACGGAGTCGTCGTGCCAGTTCTTCATGAACATGCCGATGACTTCGTAACCCTGCTCCCTGAGTAAGTAAGCAGCTACGCTGGAATCGACACCTCCTGACAGTCCTACAACGACCCGTTTCATAGCATAAACATTTGTGCCGGCTGGCGGCTAGTCTGGTAAACGATTTTTTGAGCGCAAATAGTTTCGTCGGACATCGGTTAGTTGACGGGTTGGTCTAAAAGACTGTCCATTGT
>CBKWFZ010000601.1:0-3250 GCA_966673785.1 uncultured bacterium | reverse complement strand
GTTTCCCGTCCACTATCTGCCGAAGGTTCTTTTTGCCATGATGCTCGGCATCATGTACATCAGTAATACACACTATGGAGAGAAAACGATCAGGAAGATCAATACCATTCAGGCGGAAGTCGAAGACCTGAGGGCGGACTATACAACATTAAAAGCCGAGCTGATGTTTGCCAGCAAACAATCAGAAGTCGCGCGAAAGGTAAAGGATATGGGGTTGCGCGAAAGCCTGACTCCTCCATTAAAAGTGAAGGTCGAAGCCGGTGAATATTAAGAAGTCCATACTGCTGAGGGTGCGGGTCGCATTTTTGTTTGTGGCCTTTTTCGCTGTGGCCGTCATCGCACGGATCGCGCACATTCAGGTGGTTGAAGGTGAGAAATGGTCGAAACTCGGAGAACGCATTTCGTTCGATTACCGTCGTGTAAAAGCAACGCGGGGAAATATCTACTCGGACAACGGAAGCCTCCTTGCAACATCGCTTCCTTTTTACAAAGTCGCATTCGATGCCACCCTGCCGAAAGAGGAGATATTTAACAAGGGAATCGATTCACTCGCCCTCTGTCTTTCATCATTCTTCAAGGATAAATCGCGAACCGAATACAAGCGTATGCTGAAAGACGCCCGCGCGGCCGGCAGGCAATACGTTATCATCAACAGAAAGCAGGTCGACTATCAGGATAAAAAGACCATGATGACATGGCCTATCTTCCGTGAAGGAAGACTCCGCGGCGGTGCAATTTTTGAAAAGGTGGATGTGCGTTACAGGCCGTTTTCCAACCTTAGCAGGAGGACCGTGGGCTACGTGAACGAAAACGACAAGGGCGCCGGTCTCGAATACAGCTTCAACCGCGAGCTCGCAGGCCAGGATGGCTATGCATATTATCAGAAAATCGCGGGCGGGATATGGAAACCGGTCTTCGATGCCAATAATGTAAAGGCTGAAAATGGTCTTGATATTCAAACTACATTGGACATAAACCTCCAGGACGTCGCGGAAACCGCTCTCCATAACGCGATGCTGGCTCATAACGCTGATGACGGTCTCGTTGTCGTGATGGAGGTGAAGACCGGCGAAGTCAAGGCGATATCTAATCTGAGCGCCAATGGTAACGGTACGTTTTCCGAGCGATTTAACTTTGCCACCGGCGGACTTTTCGAACCGGGCTCGACCTTCAAGCTTGCCACGATGATTGCACTGCTTGAAGACTCGCCGGTCGAGTTGGAAGACAGTGTTGATACCGGCAATGGCGAGTTCACGTTTTACAACGTCACGGTACGCGATCACGAAGAAGGGGGTTTAGGAAAAGTTACGATTCAGCAGGCATTCGAGCACTCCTCGAATGTTGCCATGGCCCGACTTGTGGATAAGCACTTCGGCCTGCGTCCTCATAAGTTCCTTGAGTATGTTGACGAGCTCAGACTCTCGAGGCCGTTGGGTATTCAGATTTCCGGCGAGCCGGTACCCAAGATCAAAAGGCCCGGCGACAAGGGCTGGAGCGGTATCAGTCTTCCGTGGATGGCATACGGGTACGGATTCGAGACAACTCCTTTGCATACACTCGCCCTGTATAACGCAGTGGCAAATGACGGCGTGATGATAAAACCGCTTTTTGTCCGCAGCATCCGCCGCGCTGACGAAGTGGAGCAGACGTTCGAGTCCGATGTGATCAACAACAAGATCTGTTCAAAGAAAACGCTGAAGAAACTCAAAACCCTGCTTGAAGGCGTGGTTGAAAACGGAACGGCGAAAAATATTCGCGGCACACACTACCGCATCGCCGGCAAGACGGGCACCGCGCAGATACTGGAGAAAGGTCGCTATACACGGAAGTACATCACATCGTTTGTCGGTTACTTTCCCGCGCACGCGCCTAAGTATAGCGCGATCGTTATGATCAAAAATCCCCGGGGATGGCATCAGTACGGATCGAGCGTAGCGGCACCAGTTTTTAAAGAGATTGCTGATAATATCTATGCGCGCGACATCAATCTGCACGAAGCTATGAAAGAAGAACAACGTATCGACAGTGATGTTTTACCCGTAATTCGCGCTGGTAATCAACAGGAGCTGGCGTTGCTCTGCGAGGAGTTGGGAATTCCAAGTGAAACCAGAATGGAAGAAGAGTGGGTTCGTACCGTACGCAACGGAAAGGCTGTCGGATGGAAGAAGGCGCTTGCCGGTCAGGATATCGTACCTGACGTCAATGGCATGACATTCCGTGATGCGATCTTTCTGCTTGAAAAGGCGGGACTGCGCGTGTTCTTCGAAGGCAATGGCCGCGTGCGAAATCAATCGCTTCAGCCGGGAAAGAGAATTCGGAAAGGCGATGCCATTTATATACGATTGGGATAAGATCTGATGAAGGAACTGAAGGACATATTGTACAAAGTTTCACTGACGTCAACCTACGGTAATATGAACGTCAGCGTTGAGGGGATCTGCTTCGACTCCAGGAAGGTGGAGCGCGGGTTTCTCTTCGTGGCGATCAGGGGTACCGTAAGCGATGGTCATCAGTTCATTTCAAAGGCTATTGACCTCGGGGCAACGGTCGTTGTTTGTGAACGTCTTCCGGAAAGTATTACAGAGTCGGTTACGTTCGTTACGGTCAAAAGCGCCGCAAATGCCCTCGGCATCATGGCTTCTAATTTCTATGACAATCCGTCAAGGAAACTTAAGCTTACCGGCGTGACCGGTACCAACGGCAAAACCACTACCGTTACGTTGTTGTATCAACTGTTCATAAACCTTGGTTTCCGCACAGGACTTATCAGTACCGTCGAGAACCGGATAATCGAACAGGTAGTCCCGTCAACGCATACCACACCCGATCCCCTTCAGTTGAATCAGCTGCTTTCCAGGATGGCCGATGAAGGATGCCAGTATGTTTTTATGGAGGTGAGTTCGCATGCCGTAGATCAGGAACGTATTGCGGGACTGAAGTTCGCCGGGGCGATTTTTACCAATATCACGCATGATCATCTCGACTATCACAAGACTTTTGATAATTACATCAAGGCGAAGAAGAAATTTTTCGATGAGCTATCCGCCGATGCGTTTGCCCTGGTAAACGCCGATGACAAGCGCGGGATGGTAATGCTTCAGAACACCCGTGCGGCCAAGCACAGCTTTGGATTGAAGAAGATGACCGATTTCAAAGCCCGCATCATTACAAACTCGATTGAGGGACTCGAACTTGATGTCGATGGCAAGAGCGTATGGTTCAAGATGATCGGCGATTTTAACGCTTATAA
>CBKWFZ010000600.1:0-3250 GCA_966673785.1 uncultured bacterium | reverse complement strand
GCGGTAAGCACAAGGTCAACGGAATCCATTTGCGCAACCGAGCACAGAGCGCTTTCGCCGGCATACACTTTCACGTGTGTATCCGCGAGCTCTTTTTTGACTAATTCGTAATGGTCTTCGTTGCCAATTACAACCACGTTGGGTTCAAACTTGCGGGCCTGTTCAATCAGCAGCGCGGCATTGTTCTGCGCTGTGAGAACCTCTACTTCGAACAGGTCGCGATGAGAGGAAATCACCTCCAGGGCCTGCGTGCCGATTGATCCGGTGGATCCAAATATCGCAATGTGTTTCTTTTCCTTCAACGTATAGCGGTGTAAGTTGGCGTTAGGTTTCGGTATTACCTGACCAGGAAAGGATATAGTCCTTCGGCGATCCGGCGGTCATTCGACAGGCGCGGCACTTTATTTTGTCCGCCGAGCTTTCCGAGTGACTTCATGTACTCAATAAAGGCATTTCTTTTCAAAGTCGAAATTTTCAGCGTCCTCAGGATGCTGCCTGTTATAAGATCGTCGTAATAAACATTCAGGGTACGCAATTGGTTATCCAGTTCGATGGAAAATGCCTCGGGATCATCCGGTGTCCGGGAGAATTCAATGAACCATTCGTGATGCGGAAGTCCTTCAGCCGGTGCCACCTGGGGGGCGACGGTAAACTCCGTGATTTCCACGCCGGGGAACTTCGCCAGCGTCATCTTCATCGCTTTTTCAACCTCCTCGCCGATTACGTGTTCACCAAAAGCGGAAATGAAGTGTTTGATCCTTCCGGTAACGAGAATCCGGTGGGGATTGCGGGAAACGAACTTAATCGTGTCGCCGATCGAGTATCCCCAAAGGCCCGCATTGCTGTTCAGGATCACGGCATAGTTTCGGTTAAGCTCAACCTCCTCGATGTTGAGGCGTGTAGGGTTCTCGTTGAAATACTCCTCGACCGGTATAAACTCAAAGAAAATTCCGCTGTTCAATAAAAGCAACAAACCAGGCTCGGTTTGAGAATCCTGATAGGCAAGGAAACCTTCTGAAGCGGGATAGGTTTCGATCGACGGGACCTTCTTTCCAATGGTCTCTTCCAAACGACCCCGATACGGCTCAAAATTTACGCCCCCGTAAATAAACATCGAGAAATCAGGAAAGACGTCCTTGATCGGTTTCCCGGTTCGTTCCCGGATACGGTCAAAATACATCTGTACCCATGGGGGAATTCCGGAAATAAGCGTCATCCGTTCGCGGATCGTTTCATCGATGATCTTCTCCAGCTTTTCCTCCCAGTCCTCAATGCAGTTTGTCGCATATGAAGGCTTTTGATTCGACCGCAGGTAACCCGGCACATGGTGATTAACAATCCCTGACAAGCGGCCGGTCTTGATGCCACCCTTTTCATCCAACTCGGGGCTTCCTGATAAGAAAATCAGTTTTCCGTCGAGAAACGCGGCATTTCCGGTTTCATGAACATAGCTGAGGATCGCGTTGCGCGCGCTGTTGATGTGATTGGGGATCGACTCCCGGGTTATCGGAATATATTTGGTCCCGGATGTTGTGCCCGAAGTTTTGGCCAGGTATACCGGCTTTCCCTTCCACAAAATATCCGGTTTTCCGGCAACGACCTGATCAATATATCCACGTAAATCTTCGTAGTCGCGAACCGGAACGCGGGCTTTGTAATCCGCGTGGTTTTTAATCGACTGAAAGTCATGTTCTTGTCCAAACGTAGTGTGTTTGGCATTCTCCAGGAGCGAATGCAGTGTTGAATGCTGAAAACGTGCGGGTGATTGGGACCAGTTTTTCGTCTGCGCAGCGATGTATGCCGCAAAAGGCCTGGCCAGTAGTGATCGGACTCCCATAACAAACTCGGCGCAAGATAACAGAACTCTCCGAATATCCGGCCGAATCCTTCCGCGACCGATGTCAATCAATGGAATCGTTTTTTAACCGGGGTTTTTATATTTGGACCTGGATTTGAGGCAAAAGTGAAAACTTTTCCTGCAAAACGAACGTCTATCCAATCAGATCAGCAAATTATGAAACACATTTTCCGGGTTCTTGTCTTTGGTTTCATCGCCGGATTTGCCGGTGCCTACACGGTTTATGTAGTTGTTATCAAACCCGAAGTAAAAGCGCTTAAGCCGGAGCTTACATTCAATCCGGTGTCCTACGACAGCCCGGCATACACATCGATACCGTCCAATCCGACGACAGCCTTACCCGATGCGGACGTGGATTTCAGCGAAGCCGCCAGGAGAGCAACCCCGAGCGTTGTCTTCATAAACAGCATATCGCGAGGCGTCTCCTACTCGTACTGGGACTGGTTTTTCGGCGAGGGGGGCTCAAACAGCAGAACCCAGGTGAGCACAGGCTCGGGCGTTATTTTCAGCACAGAGGGATACATTGTAACCAACAACCACGTGATCGCCTCTGCCGAACGCATTGAAGTGAACTATAACAAGCGAACGTATCCTGCGGAGCTTATTGGCACAGATCCGTCCACGGACCTTGCTGTAATCCGGATCAAGGAAAGTAATCTCCCGGCCATTACCCTTGCGAGCTCTAAAGATGTACAGGTTGGAGAATGGGTGATTGCAGTTGGAAATCCATACACGCTGGCGTCAACGGTAACGGCCGGGATCGTGAGTGCGAAGGGCCGGCGTATAGGAATCCTTGAAGACAAATTCCCCATCGAATCATTTATACAAACAGACGCAGCCATCAATCCGGGTAACTCGGGCGGTGCCCTTGTAAACCGGAGCGGCGAACTCGTCGGAATCAATTCCGCTATTCTGTCGCGGACCGGTTCATACACCGGATATGCATTTGCAATTCCTTCCGACATCGTGAAAAAGGTATTCAACGATCTTGTCAAATACGGTGTGGTGCAGAAGGCATTGCTCGGCGGTAATGTCGTGGAATACAACTATGAGAATGCTCAAAAATACGGGCTTAATACAGACGTCAAGTCCTTCTCCGGCGTGTTGCTTGAGAGTGTAGATCGTTCGGGACCCGCGGCGGAGGCCGGATTAAAACCAGGCGATGTGATCACGCGCGTTAACAATGTGGCAGTGAATACACAAAGCGAATTCGAGGAGGAGTTAAGCTTTTATAGTCCCGGAAACAGGATCGCGCTTACCTACCTGCGCGATGGCAAATCCAATAATACAACGCTGACGCTGGTTAACCGCAACGGGACCACTGATGTCATTCGCCGAAACGTAGTTGAGAACAAAAGCCTTGGCGCCAATTTCGAAGCGACCCAATACGGT
>CBKWFZ010000599.1:0-3271 GCA_966673785.1 uncultured bacterium | reverse complement strand
TAGAGCAACTGCCTTCTAAGCAGTAGGTTCCGTGTTCGAGTCCCGGGCGGATCACGGTAAAAATAGTTCGGGGTGTAGCGCAGTCCGGTAGCGCACCTGGTTTGGGACCAGGGGGTCCCAGGTTCGAATCCTGGTACCCCGACACAGAGACAATCAATTGTCGGCAAAACCCTCCAAGCAAAATGTTTGGAGGGTTTTTGTTTTATATCAGCCTTCTCATTCACGAAGATCGGCGGATTGGTTACCACGACGCTCGGCGACATCAAGCGGATAATGCAACCACCTTATTTCCCATTTCATTTCCTCTCATCAATCACTGCGTCATAAACAAAACGAACATCGAACGTAAAATCTCCTTCACTAACGATCTCGATAACGACCTTCATTGGGTACTCATTACTTTTTACTGATCGTTCCAAAATGCTCTCTCCTGAAAGAGTTATCGGTTGATTTAGTGTGACTACTGGATTGAAATGATACAGACTAATCAGACCAATAAAGAATCGTGGTGGAAATTCAGTTTTACCGCCAGCATTGTTTGTACAGGTGACTTTAAATCCGATGTTCTGAGACGTCAGCCGTGTTCCCCATTCGGTCGGATCTTTCCATTCGAACAAGGGTACAAGCAAGATTTTTTTAATCTCGATAAGTGAGATTGAATTCATCAACAGGAATTCCTTTTTCTTGTCTTTACTGGTTAACGTGAACATCAGGTCTTTTTTTGTTTTCTGGATTATCTCTACAGTGTAGTTTGTGCCTTTTCCTGTTCCATGTTTCACGAGAAGTTTTCTTTCAAGCATTTCCGTAAGGATACGTTTTACGGTTGGTAAGGGGATGTCAAGTTTTTCGGATATCTCACCGGATTGGCAACCAGGATGATTTTCGATGAAGGTATATATCTTTTTCTCCCTTGGAGATATCTTGGAAAGACTGCTACTGGTCTGCAGCTTGGCCATCAACTGCTGCTGAATGTTGGATAGGCAATTGAGAAAGAATGTTACCCAGGCATACACATCTTCTCCAGGACGCTGGCGCTGACACTGCATTAATACAGAGTAATATTCGCCCTTTCGGCTTTCAATCTCGTGTTCAAAACTCACGTACTGAATCCATGAATAGCTCTGACGAAGCATCAGTAACGTTGCGAGGAGACGACTCAGTCTTCCATTGCCATCCTGAAATGGATGGATACTTAAAAAATCATATACGAAAATTGCTGCCCTGACAATGGGAGGTGTAGTGTTATCGCCGTTATACCAACCGATCAGTTGCCGCATAGCGTCTTCCGTAGCAAAGCCTGGATCGGCCGTTCGGAAAATAACCTGCTTGCTTCCGTCCGCCTGCGTTGCCTCAACCACATTGCTATGTTGCTTATAGTTGCCCCGATGCCAGGCATCTTTTTCACTGTGCTTCATCAAAATGTTGTGCAGCATTTTCAGATTGTTCTCGGTAATATCGATGTCTCTGAAAGATTCGGAAATGATATCCAAGGTCTCGTAATATCCAGCAACCTCCTGTGCATCTCGTTCTTCAAGTTTGGCTACCTCCAGGGTTTTGATGAGAGTCTCAACCTCATCGTCCGTCATTTTTGAGCCCTCAATTCGCGTTGAGGCCCCCACGCTCCGTACTGTAGCAATCGACTTAAGCTGCTTCAGGCTTTGGCCTTCCCTTTTTTCAATGGCTGCCCAGGCGCCCCCAAACTTATCAATCTGACTAAGCTCGTTAATCAGTTTCCAATCGGGGCTAAGGATCACAGTGTGGATAATATCGTTCATTTCGATACGTATTGATACGTAAATATACGAAAAATATCCATTTTACGATAAAATGATACGAAATGATCTGTATTTATACGAAGACGAATCGAAAAGGAAGGCGGTCTTGCTAGTGTGTCAGAACCGGCCATCGGTACTTCATAGCGAGCTGTCTTCAATTTACCTCTAAGCGGTTTACGCAATTTCTTCCATGATGACGGTGGTACATTCCCAAGCCACGTTCCACGCACAACTTATAGTTTAGTATTGCAAGGTTATCTCAACTAATCCATTTCACCGCCCGTGTAAGAATTTCAGATTTCCGGCGTATCGGCCATCCGTTACATTTCACTATTTTTAATATTCCTACTAACCGATATGAAACATTTTTTAGCTTCCCTGCTGCTTTGTGCAAGCGTAGGGGCAACGGGACAGGACCAGGATACAACCGACCTGGAAGACCTGATGAACCTCAGCGCAGTTACTGAAGCCTCAGAACTGCAGAAAAAGCTCAACGAAACTGTGGGGGCCGCTTCCAAAAAAGCACTTGCCTCACGGGAAACACCAAGTATTGTATCCGTTGTAACACGGGAAGACATTCAGCGCTCCGGTGCCCGCGACCTGATCGACGTGCTCCGTCTCGTACCCGGATTCGACTTTGGCGCCGATGTAAGTTTTGTCACCGGTATCGCCCTGCGCGGTGCGTGGTCGCTGGAAGGCAAGATCCTGATCATGCTCGATGGCCATGAACTCAATGAACTGATGTACCAGAATGTCGCATTCTTCAACCGGTTCCCCGTCGACATTATCCATCGCATTGAAATCATTCGCGGTCCCGGCTCGGCGATCTATGGCGGTACTGCCGAATACGGCGTGATCAATATTATTACGCGCGGAGCTACGGAAAGCAACGGCCTTCACGCCGCTATTACATACGGAGCCTTGCCGGACACATACGGACGCACAAATTTCCAAATTGGCGGATCAATGAAGGTCGCCAGGAACACAGTAATCGATGCCTCCCTCTTTCGGGGCAAAGCGATCAGAAGTGATCAGGAATACCAGGATCTTTACGAAGAAGAAGGTCCCGTTAACCTGACCGACTATACAGAAACCAATACCACGATGGTGGCAGCAGGTATCCGAAGCGGAGGACTCTCGGTTCGTGGGATGTTCGAAAACTATGAAACCGGCGACCCTGTACTCAGTACCCAGTTCAAAAGTTTCTATGTCTCTGCACGAAATGAATTCCGCGTCAATGAAAAACTGACCATAACACCCTTCGTAAATTATACAAGACAAAGACCGTGGAGTCAGTTTTATATTGAGGATAACACAGAATACTTCGACAACATGGCGCGCAGAGTGAAGGGCGGTGTGTTTGCATCTTTTGACCTTTCGCGACGCACCAACCTGATCGCAGGAACTGAAGTGTTCCAGGATTATGCGAGGGCGCGGACTGACGAGGAATATTTTCAGGGCAATCAGGATATCTCATTTCAATTATACTCGGTGTA
>CBKWFZ010000598.1:0-3276 GCA_966673785.1 uncultured bacterium | reverse complement strand
TGACACCGTCGCCGGAGTTTACCGAAAAGCTTCGTGCTGTCTTTGATGATTTTGAGTTTGAGTATAGCAGGGTGGTTGGTCATCAATTTGTATGGTTCGAGTTGTACGTCGAGGATCCCATTGATCTTACGCCGGCGCAATGCAGGAAGATGGGCGCTGAATTTCTCCTTCAACAGTTTAACGAAGTCAAAGTCAAGGAACGTTTCTTCCAACGGCTCGCCGGGGAGACGGACGAAAAATTTGCAGCCGGGTTCATCATGATTGAAGATTATTTTAATACCATGGCAAAGCTCGAACTGTGGTCCGATCTTATTCTCGCAACCCGGTAACTGCCGATTCCTGCTGATCCGGGGCATTACATTTTTAGCAGCGTAATCGGCAGACTACTCAATAGTTTAGCCGTCTGGATATTAATTATCTCACTTAAAAAAACTTACCGATTATGGCAACAAACTTGAAAACAATGGCTGCCGAAGCGCAGAATTATAATCCGACACATCGCGAAGGAAAAGTGGCAAGCAAGATTGAACAACAAACTGCGAAGCTTCCCTCTGATACATTTCTCTGGGCATCGCTTGGTTCGATGACGGCTTCGCTTGCGTTGAAGATAATGCGACGCGATGATATGGCGTTGTTCGTTGGCCAGTGGGCGGCACCGTTCCTGCTCCTTGGAATTTACAACAAACTGGTGAAGCAGCAGGGCCACGATAGTGAGTCGTAAGCGGCATCTGAGCATCACGCTACAGAACCTAAAAAAAGAATCATCATCAGGTGATTCTTTTTTTATGCCCTATTCCTTCCTGCGTTCCGCTTCAGCAGATTCAATGAGGATCTCCATCTTTCGAGTTCCCCGAAGTATGTCACCAAGCCGTTTTTCGAAATCGATTTTGTTGCCTGGATTCAGCGGTCCTTTTATGGTGACGCGTGTTTCCATCACTTTGGATCGCGCCGTGGTTTGTCTGATCAGCAGGACAATATTTTCGTACACCGCATGATCGGCGTCGTTTGAAATTGCTCCATGGATAACCGACTGGTTGATTGCGTTCTTCTTCCATGAAAAGTCAGTATGTATGTAAGCCGCCGGATTGGCTGCCTCGCGATCAAACGAGTGGTCCTTGCTCGCATCATCGTCTGTTTTACGCCAGGACCCATAAGCCGCATTCCTGTTTTTCTCTTTGCGTGCAGGACCTGCCGCTCCGATAAAAGCACTTTCATTGGCGATTACGGTCACACCGTTGCGTTGCAGGCTGTCTTCCGGAGTGAACCTGACAACACCTTCTTCGACGGCAAGCGTAACCTCACCATTCTCCTGTTTCAGATTAAATGATGTACCAAGTACACGTACAAACGCACCTTGTGTTGCGACGATGAACGGTACTTTTTCATTACGCCTGACATCGAAAAATGCTTCACCTTCGAGCGAGATGCGCCGTTCCGCCGTTCCAAAATCTTCTGTATAGGTAATTGAGCTGTTCGCGTTTAACCAGACGGTGGAGCTGTCGGGAAGCAAAACCTTTTGAACCTCACCCTGTGATGCAATAGTAAATGTTCCGATACTGGCATCGCCGGGAAACCAATACAGGACGGTTAAAAATACGACCAGTATTGCCGCTGCGATCTTTGCCAGCATTGGCAGTGGAAAGGCTACCTGGCGACCCTGCGTGTTTCCGGCTTCAAGCCGCTTGTTGAGGGCATTCCATTCTTTATCCGTGTCATCGGTTTGGTCGTGGAAGCGGTTGTCGGAGTTGAGCCAGATATGTTCAACCTCGCGAAAAGCCAGTTCGTTAGCCGGGTCGGCTTCCCGCCAAAGCTGAAACGTCTTTTGTTCGGATTCATCCATGTCTCCAGTCAGAAACCGGATAATTTGCCCGTAATGCCCGTGGGGAATCGCCATTTTAAAGCACCTTTTAATCAGTAGTATAGCACGTTCGCAGGGGGATACCCCCAAGTTACTTCTCAGATTTTACCAGAAAAGGCCAAATATAGCCGCAAGAAGCAGTATAAGGACGTCCAACGGCGGAAGGAATGGCTTCAGTTCCTCCCTGAGTTTTTCGAGGGCGATGCCCATCTGGTTTTCAACCGTCTTGAATGAAATATCTAGTGTATCTGCAATTTCCTGGTATTTGAGCCCTTCATGCCGACTTAGCAGGTAGATTGTCTTGCATCGGGGAGGTAGCCTGTCGATGGCTTCACGGACTTTTCCCGCAAACTCCTTATACTGTAAGGCTTCATCGCCCCCCGACGTATGCAGATGCGTAAGATGTTCTGCTTCCGCGGAGACAATCTTTTTTGAGGTTCGAAGATGGTTTAATGCGGTGTGGGACGTGGCTTTAAAGAGATAGTGTTTGATCTGATCTCCAAACTGCACTTTGTCACGGTTCTGCCAGAGTTTCATAAAGACTTCCTGGACGATATCGTTCGCAACGTCGCGATCCCGGACGAGGTTAAATGCGAGATTTCGGAGGGGTTTATGGTGAAGCCTAAACAGCTTCTCAAAATCCTCATTGTCCGGTTTGGTCATAGCAGTCCGGGCAATATGACAAAAAAGAGATTCTTATGAAAGACGTTAGTCCCTCGTGTAATAATTGAGCAAAAAGTGACGAAATCTTCTTTGGGGGATTAGCCGCGTTTTAGTGCTAAGTAACAAATAACGAATTATGAACAGACAGTTAATCACCAAAGTCGCCCTTATCATGACGATTTTGGTCGCATCGGTTTCCTGCACGAATAAAACGATCATCGTTCAGGCGCCGAAAAACGCCCCTCCCGGACAGATCAAGAAAGCAACCGGAGCTAAATCGGCCAAGGCATATGCACCCGGCCAGCAAAAAAAGCAAAATAAGAAATAGGTGACCGCGTTGCAGTAGGGCGGACGGATACCCTCCCACGCTACAGTTCGCGATAGCGTTTTAGTGTGAAAAACCGTTTCAGCTTCGCCAGTGTGACTGAATGTTTCTCGGTTCCACGTGTTCCGATCATGAAGGCCAGGGGTTTGGTTGGCTGATAGCTGTCGAGAATGATTTTTAGCATCCCCATGAGCGGTACCACAACGAACATGCCGGGGATGCCCCATACCATGCCACCCGCGACGATACTAATGATGGTGACCATCGGATTGATCTGAACGCTGCCACCGGTGATGTTCGGTGTGAGGATATTGTTTTCGGTGAACTGAATAAAAACAAAAAGTCCGATCACACCAGCGACTTCATTCGGCGAATCACCGGCGATTAATGCCATGGTAAGCGGAAAGACGGCACCGATGAGTGTACCAAA
>CBKWFZ010000597.1:0-3278 GCA_966673785.1 uncultured bacterium | reverse complement strand
GGGCGTGTGCCAGGTACTTCCGGTTTACCCGGAAAAATCCCCTTTCTTTCAACTGCTCCTCGAGTTCGCCGAGGGTCCGGTCAACGATGAGCATCCGCCCGTGAGCGTCTCGAACAAACACAACTTTGTGTTCCGTGTAGAAGTAAGCGATCTCCTCCGGAGTGAGTGCAATGAACTCGGTGCCTTTTCTGGCGACGACCCTTTGTGCGAAGCGTGGCTGACCCATTCGCAGGGCATCGAGATGACTCTGCAAAAAATGTTGCTTCAGACGTGAAACCTTGGACAGCGTCTTGCGCAACTTGTCGAGCGTTACGGGTTTAAGCAGGTAATCGATCGCGTTATACTCGAAACTTTCAAGCAGGTACCTGTCGAAAGCCGTCGTGAACACGATGGGAAAGCCGGCAGTAACGTGATCAAAGATCGTGAATGAGTGATCATCCGACAGGTGTATGTCAATGAAGGCCAGATCCGGTGCAGGATTTGAGCTTAGCCATGCAATGCTCTCCTTCACGCTCCCCGTCTCGCCGGCGATTTCGATTTCCGGATCCAGACCTTTCAGCATCTGAATCAGTTTTGCCCTCGCGGGGATTTCATCTTCTATGATAAGTACCTTCATGGATTCCGCTCAAGTGTTCAGGACACCGCAATGAGCGGCATCGAAAGCGTGAAAACATCGTTGTGTTTTTCGGCAAGAATACTTTTTCCGGTAAGCAGACGAAACCTTTCTTCGAGGTTTTGCAGCCCGATCCGGGAGGAGTTCACAGCGCGTCCGCGTTGCCGGATTGAATTCGTGATCACGAGGCGTTCGTCTCTTACGTCCACGGAAATGTGCAGCGGATGTTTCTCACTGATCTCGTTGTGTTTCACAGCATTTTCGAACGCCATAAAAACCGAATTCGGTGGGATAAGGTAATCTCTTTCCATTTGCTGACGGAACTGTCGCGTAATTACCAGCGCGTTTCCAAAGCGGAGGTGAAGCAGATCCGTGTACTTGTGTGTAAAATCAAGTTCATCTTCCAGCAGAACAAGAGCGCGGTCTTTTTGGGTAAGAATATAACGATAAACTTCGGCGAGATTCTCGGTAAAGATAAGTCCTCTATCAGGGTCGTTCTGGATCAGGTAGGTGAGCGTATTCAATGAGTTGAACATGAAGTGTGGATCTACCTGATTCTTGAGCGCGATCAGTTCCGCTTCAGCCTTTGCGCGCTGAAGTTGTGCATTCTTTAACTGCTCGTGCTGCTGCTCTTTCAGCATGAAAACCGTTTCATACACATGGGTTATAAAAAGCACCGAGATGATGTTGATCAGCGTTACAATCTGCACTGTACTCCAGTCTACCTTGGGCAGACCGATCCATGAATACCAGGCGCACAGCATGGCGATTGTTACAGGGGCAGTATAGAACACATTGTTCACGACCAGCAGGATCAGTTTTTCAACGGGCCTGTCAAACCACGTAAAACGTTTTCGTGTACGGAAAAGCAGATACCTGTTACCCTGCCAGATCATTCCGGACAAGAGGATGAAATAGAGAAAGCTTAACCAGTATTCGGGGGTGGTCACCGGCACATTGCTCAGAAGCCCGCTGACGAGCGGTATGGCAACTCCGAAAAATGGTATTCCGATCAGGCGGATCCAGCCATCCTTCAATTCTATCGGAAATTTTTCGGCCGCCTTTTCCGGTTCAGTCATGCTTTTTTCCGTTTGGGTAATGTCCTTCCGGAATTGAAATCAAAGATCGTAAAATCATAGCATATTCGGGTGTTCAACGGAAGGATAAGGATGAGTACCGTTCTTCCGGCGATATCAGAATTGTATTCCGAAATTTCTCACAGCCATGCGCACCCCCTCAAGCATCAGCACGTTTGTTCCTGTTAGTTCATCACGGGAACGGACAATTTATCTGCACGGCCGGCCTGAAATGGTTTTTCCTCTCTTTGAACCGCTCAATGAAAAGAAATGGGCTGAAGGCTGGGATCCGGAAGTACTGTATCCTCCCGATGGTACGGTCCGGGAACAAATGATCTTCCTGACTAAGCCGCGTTTCGAAGACGAAGACAGTTACCGGTGGATACTGACGCGTTATGACATCGCGAATTCCAGGATCTCATACCATGTTTCGGCCGGCGACAGAATCTGGTTCATTGACATTGCCTGCCGCGAACACGAAATGGGAACTGCGGCAAAGGTGTGTTACACGTACATCGGCCTTTCGGCTGACGCCGTAAGACGCAACAATGCGGCGCTGGAAATAATGTTCAAAGAAGATCTGAAAGACTGGGAGGACGCGGTCAACACGTATCTTGCATCAACGGAGCACGCACTAACCTAACCTAACACGAATATGGAAGCAAACCTCAACTATTGGGCAGTGATCGTTGCCGCGCTGTCAACGTTCGTTATCGGCGGGCTGTGGTACTCACCCGCTGTTTTTGGTAAAGCCTGGATGACGGAAAACGGATTCACGGAAGAAAGCCTTAAGAACAGCAACATGCTGAAGATCTTCGGGACGGCCTTCATTCTTGGACTGGTAGCCGCTTTTAACCTCGCGATGTTTCTCGGGCCCGAGGATCGCATTTCATATGGCGCCTTCTATGGATTTCTCGCCGGTTTCGGATGGGTCGCCATGTTCATTGGAACGCATTACCTGTTTGAAAGAAGGTCGTTTCGTCTTTTCCTGATCAATGCCGGTTATGCAGTTGTTGCACTGACTGTCATGGGCATTATTATCGCAGCCTGGAAATAAGCCCGACCGGGACTGGCTTTCCTGCATATTAAAGATTCCTGATTATCTTTAAGCCGTTATGCAGGAAAGCTACCTTTCTGAATTCGGAGAAGTTCTCATTTACATCATCGGCGGAATCGTTTTCGTGATGGTAGCGCTCCTGGTTTCAAAACTGCTGCGGCCGAACCGGCCCAACCCCGAGAAACTGACTACCTATGAAAGTGGCGAGGAACCGATAAGTTCCGCATGGACGCAGTTCAATGTCCGCTTTTACGTTGTCGCGCTTATCTTCCTGCTTTTCGAAGTCGAAATCGTTTTTCTTTTTCCGTGGGCGACTGTATTCGCGAAGAAAAAGATGATTGACGAGACAGCGGGGATGTGGGGATGGTTTGCATTCATCGAAATGTTGCTGTTTATCGTTATTCTCGGTCTCGGACTTGCATACGCGTGGGTGCACGGTTTCCTCGATTGGATTAAACCTAACCCTAAACCCGCCTCGGTAAATTCACCTGTTCCGCCAGACTTGTACGAGGCACTGAACCGCAAATACGCG
>CBKWFZ010000596.1:0-3278 GCA_966673785.1 uncultured bacterium | reverse complement strand
TGGGAGGAGTTTGTACTCGTACCGCACCTTCCGCGATACAAGCGTTTTCATCCCTCATATTCATTTCTGTTCAACAGCTATTATAACCACTTTGGAGAACGCGTGTTACGAATCGATCGCGGCAATATGTCTCGCCCAACGGTACGGGAGATAATGGAATACCGCCAGCATGTCGACCACCACATGGCTGCCCTTCTCAATACGGATGAGCTTTCTTCCGAGGTAAGCACATTGATCGCAATAGGTATCAACCATGAACAGCAACATCAGGAGCTTCTGCTTACGGATGTAAAGTACATCCTGGGTCACAACCCGCTCTTTCCGGCGTATAGCCGTGACTTTGTTGAAACGCCCGTGCAAGTTTCCGGGAATGCGTTCTCAGAAATACCGGAAGGTAGCTATGCGATTGGTTATACCGGTTCCGGCTTTTCTTTCGACAACGAACATGCAGCGCACGAAGTGTTATTGCCGGCGTTCTCCATCGGGGAAAGTCTCGTGACCAATGGAGAATATCTCGAGTTTATCGTAGACGATAGTTACCGGAATCACAAGCTGTGGCACAGCGATGCATGGGCCTGGCTTCATGAAAACAACATTGAAGCGCCGTTGTACTGGCACAGGATCGACGGAAAGTGGATGCGCTATTCGATGGCTGGTCTGGAAGAAGTCGGAATGAATGAGCCCGTTACGCATGTGAGCTTTTATGAGGCCTTTGCATTCGCGGAATGGGCGGGCATGCGCCTGCCAACTGAGTTTGAATGGGAGGTGGCATCCAAACACTTCACATGGGGACAACGGTGGGAACACACGAACAGTGCTTACCTGCCGTATCCCGGCTACCAGAAGCCGGAGGGCGCAGTAGGGGAGTATAACGGAAAATTTATGGTGAACCAGATGGTGCTGCGCGGCGCGTCTGTCGCTACTCCTCCCGGGCACTCACGAAGGACGTACCGGAATTTCTTCTCACCGGCTTTGCGGTGGCAGTTCAATGGGATCAGACTTTGCCGGAAATAGTATGGTAACAACAAGAAACCACACCGCCACTATAACCGAAGTGGCGATCGAAGGATTGATGATGAAACCGAAACGTTTACCGAGTTTTCTCTTCTACGACGAGCAGGGCGATCATCTTTTCCGAAGGATTATGGCCTCGCCGGATTACTACCTTACACGATGCGAGACGGAAATCATCGAAACCAACAAGGGAACTTTGTCCATCTTGTTCGAGAAGGCAGGTACGCCTTTCGATATCGTCGAACTGGGTGCTGGTGACGCGACAAAGACCGAAATACTGCTGGATTGGATGACAGATCAGGGAATTGATTTCACCTACGTCCCGGTTGATATTTCGCAACATGTACTCGACCTGCTTTGTTCTCGGCTCAACAAAAATATTCCGCATCTCGAGATAAACCCCGTCAATGCCAGAATAGAATCCATCCATGAGAAGCTTTCAGGCAACCGCAGGCGGGTCTTTCTTTATTTAGGTGCGAACATCGGCAACTTCAGCTTTGCCGAAGCGAAACATTTTCTGCGGCAGCTTGCAAATGGTATGAATCAAAAGGATTTGATGCTCGTTGGTTTCGATCTGAAAAAGGATCCGCGAAAGATCCTTCGCGCGTATGATGATGCGGCGGGTATTACAAAGGAGTTCAGCCTTAATCTTTTGAGGAGACTGAACCGTGAATGCGGTGCAAATTTTCACCTGTCTCACTTTTCGCATTTTCCGAGCTACGACCCTGAGTCCGGGCTTACCCGGAGTTTTCTGGTAAGCAATGCTGATCAGGTCGTTACCTTTGGTCAGACCGGGAAATCCATTCACTTCCGTCAATGGGAAACCATACATACGGAAGTGTCTTTGAAATTCGATACGTTAATGATCGAGGATCTTGCCGAATCAGCCGGACTTGAAGTGGCGGAATTTTTTTATGACGCACAGTACATGTTCTGCGACGTGTTGTTTTCAAAATGAGCGGGCAGGCTTTATTCAGATAAACGACTCGGGGTTGGCTTCAAACAGATCCCTGCAATGGAGGCTGCAGAAATGGTAAGTCTTATGTCCCATGTTAAAAACATACCGATGGGTTTCGGGATCGACCAGCATGTGGCAGACAGGATCGACATAAAAGCGTTGCCGGGCAGGCCCTGTTGAGGGACCAAATATTTCAATCTCATCCCGAAGATTCTTGAGGCGGGTTTTTCCAAGCGAGACAAACGTATGCTTCTGCTCTTCGGACAGCTGGTCTACAAAAGCGGCTGATGCCAGAATTTCGCCCGCCGCGGCCCGGGCCAGGATCCGCGACGCCACATTGATGGTTGAACCAAACAGGTGGTGGTCGTCTTCCATAAAAAGCGGCCCATAGTGAGCGGCAATATGGACCGAAAGAAAGTTTTCAGCCTCGAGACATGAGGCAAGCAATCGATGCGCCGTGAAAAAAAGATGACTGCAGTCTTTCGAAAGCAAGACCACCTGATCACCGACGCGATGGGCGACCCGGGCGGACTCGTGAAGGGAATGTTCGACCATGTAAACGAACTTGCGAACCACCTCAGCGGCATGCGCTCCGCCGTGGACGTCCGTCATTGCCGTGTAACCACTCAGGTCTGCCATCAATATGCCGGTATCCTGTTCCATTTAACTTGCCTATCGTTAATCAATCTAGTCAATACCCCGGACTAATGCTATTGTGAGTCGCAAGGGGTAAAGCTAATTGGCGCGGTAAAACGGAAATGGCGATTGGGCGGTCTTTTTTAACAGCATTAAATTCTACCCGGGCCGTCAGTAATGTGCCATATGTAGGCCATTTAGCGAGAAAATAGCTTTTCCGCTATTTCCACGGATTTTTTTCATAATTCAAAAGGACCGTTGGCGATGAGTTCTATACGCTTCCGTCATGCTTAGCAAAGGTGTATACGCTTCCGTTCTATTCGGTTACCACGTATTATTTGGCAGGATGTATCTATATTTATCCCGCAAGCTATGCCTGCGTGGATTTCACAACGCTCCTGATGAACAGTATTTTCAGCAACAGATTTTTCACCGCCGCAATCGCCGGCCTTTTTTTATCCGTTCCGTTACGCGCGCAGTTGACCGACAGCAACCTCCCGATTGTAATCATCAATACGGTGAGCGGTCAATCCATTCCTGATCAGCCCAGGGTGCCGGCGGTAATGAAGATAATCTATCGTGGTGAAGGTCAGCGTAATTTCGTTTCAGATGAGAACGACGCGGCAAAACTGAACTACAACGGCCGGATCACCATAGAGATCAGGGGTTC
>CBKWFZ010000595.1:0-3295 GCA_966673785.1 uncultured bacterium | reverse complement strand
TCAAACAGGCAGGACGTAATTGCGAAAATGAAGCCGGCTCTGCATCTTAAAGGATCGCCTGCCAATGGAGAAAAAGTGTTTCTATCGGTGTGCAGCAATTGCCACGTCTATGGCACACGTGGAAAGTCAGTTGGGCCCGTACTGACGGAGATCAGGCGCAAGAGCAAGGAAACATTGCTGCATGATATTCTCGATCCGAATGCTGCTGCCGACCCTCGTTATATAAATCACCGGATTGAAACGAAAGACGGACTTGTCCACATAGGAATCATCGCGGGCGAAACGGACCGGACGCTAACCATTCTGAAAATCGGGGGTGAAGCCGTTACCGTCCGGAAAAGTGACATCAAAGCCTTCCGTTCGCTGGGATCTTCGCTTATGATGGAAGGACTCGAGAACAGCCTTTCGCATCAGGAATTGGCCGACCTGCTTGCTTTTCTGCAGGAAGGCGGGCCTGTTGAAACAAAACAGCAATAGCAGAAATCTGATCCTTAGTATGAACTTTATGATATGAAATCGGGAACACTGTTAATTGTCGCTGTCATGATGACGGCCGGATGTGTCTCAACAAAGGAAGAGATACCATTTCGTGCAGGCGTGGCATCAGGTGTTATCAATCCGGACATCGGTGCATACATTGCTGGTGACAAACAAAACCGGACATTCACCGGTGTCCACGACAGTCTTTTTGTAAAAGCCGTCGTTGTGAGCCACGGCGCAGAGCATATAGCTTTGGTCACCGTCGATTGTATCGGGCTCTTATATCCGGAGGTGCTGCGCATTCGCGAACGCGCGCATCAATTATGTCGATTCCCAAAGGAGCGGATCATCGTTTCGTCAACGCATACTCATTCGGGACCTGATGTAGTGGGCATATGGGGTCCGGACTTTCAACACTCCGGAGTCGACTCTGCTTACATGGATCTTCTGGTGGAAGCGGCCGCCGAGCAAATCCGGTCCGCATATGAAAACAGACAGCAGGCTAAATTGTCTGTCGCGGAAACGACGTTCGGAGAACCGTGGGTAAGGAACATCTGTAATGAGGAGATAGACCGTTCCGTGACGGTCCTTCGCATTGCAGACCAAAACGATGAGAGTATTGTTACCCTCACCAACTTCGCATGCCACCCTACTTTCCTTGATGCGAACTTCTCTGAGGTGTCAGCGGACTATCTCAACGGATATTATAAGGTACTGCGACAACTGACTGGTGGCGAAGCCATGTTCCTGCAGGGCGCTATTGGCGGTTGGGTTCAACCGGAGGACGGCCCTGGCTCCTTTGACAAAGCCTTTAATCGGGGAAGTGAGCTGGCGCACGCAGTGTTTGCAGCGTTGTCGAACCCTGAACCCCTGAACGGATCTGGAATCCGACTCGATCAAACGCAAGTCAGATTTCCCGTTGAGAATGACGGCTGGAAGCAGCTCGCGGCCATCGGCACGATCACCCGCGATATTTCGGATTCAGTGACCACCGAACTCACATGGTTTTCCATTGGCGACGCGCAATTTGCAACCCACCCTGGCGAGACCGCTCCTTTCTATGGTTTGGAAACGAAGAAGCTTATGACCTCGCGTCCGAAGTTTGTTCTTGGTTTGGGTAATGACGCCCTCGGCTATATCCTGAAACCCACATTTTTTGAGGACCCCGGTATTCCTCACGCGGAGTATCTGACAAGTATGTCTGTCGGAAAACAGACGGCGCCGATCATGATGGAGAACCTCAGGGCGATCATGAAACCCGCAGAAAACGATTCGGGGCATCTACAAGAGGCGCCCTAGTTCGCCTGCGCTGACAAAGCCTACTCGTTACTCTTCAACGCCTTTACCGGATTCGTATGCGCCGCTTTGATGGCGCGGAAACTTACCGTCAGCATCGCAATGGCAATCGCTATCGCCCCGGCCAGGAGTGCGAATGAGAACTTGAAGTCGATACGATATGCAAACCCCTGAAGCCACTCATTCATGCCGTACCAAGTTACCGGTACTGCCAATAGCAGCGATAACAGGATGAGTTTTACGAAATCCGCGGACAGAAGCACAACCACCTGCGAGGCAGTTGCACCCATGACCTTCCGGATGCCGATCTCCTTTGATCGTTGTTCGGTCGTGAACGTGGCAAGTCCCAGCAAACCAAGACAGGCAATGACCACAGCAAGCGAGGTGAATACCAGGATCACATCACTGAAGCGCTGTTCGGCTCTGAACTTTCCATCAAAGTTCTGGTCGATGAACGAATACTCGAACGGACTTTGAGGCGCGAATTTTTTCCATATCGTTTCCAGCAGTTGGACTTTCTCTGCGGGGCTACCGGGACTCAGTCTGATAGCCATGCCCCAGTTCGGCGCACTGCCAAGAAACATGACCATTGGCCGGATGTTGTTTTTCAGCGATTCGAAATTGAAATCCTTCATGACGCCGATCACGGGCAGCTTGAAGTTTTCAGGGGCACCCGCATGACGGATAGCCATCTCCGCACCCTCCTTGAATCCGAATTGTCGCGCCGCAGTTTCATTGATAATCACTGCTGCTGTGTCCGAAGGAAAGTCGCGCGAGAAGAAACGACCACTGACCATTTTCAAGCCCAGTGTTTCAAGATGGTCATGATCCATCACGTATACTGCCATCGCATGTGTTTCTTCACGATCCGCTGCCTTGAAGGTTCCCCCCCAATCCACATTTGGAGGAAGCCGGCTTGAGTAACTGGCCGCGATGAATTCAGGATGCTGCAGCAGTTCGTTTTTGAAAGCTTCGCCATTCCTTCCGAGGTTCATGGTGTGCATGATCCCGACCACGTTCTCCCTGGCAAAGCCGACGTTCTGTTCCTGCAGGAACTTCAGTTGCCAGTACACCATCATCGATGAGATGATCAATGCAATGGAAATGAAGAACTGAAATACGACCAGGCCGTTTCTGATTCCGGAACTTCTGAATCCGGCGCTGATTTTTCCTTTCAGTACATCGATAGGTCTGAATGCTGTCAGATAAACCGCAGGATAACTTCCTGCGAGAAAGCCGACAACCACCATCAGGACAACGAACCCTGTCAGGAACGTCGGATCGGACAGCATTGTCGGATTGAGATTCTTGCCTGAAAGCCGATTGAACGGTTCCAGTATGAAATACACCAACGCGAATGCAATCATGAACGCGATGAACGCATACACGAAAGACTCCGTGAGAAACTGACCCATGAGCCGGAACCGTAATGCGCCCACGGTCTTTCTTATCCCTATTTCCCGGGCTCTGTTTGCCGATCGCGCCGTAGAGAGATTCATGAAGTTTATACAAGCCAGCA
>CBKWFZ010000594.1:0-3297 GCA_966673785.1 uncultured bacterium | reverse complement strand
ACATCACTTAACTTTTCTGAAGTGGCACCCTTCCGTTTTCTGGCCATTAACTATCTTCGTTTTTTCCTGTAAAACCTCAAAACTAAGCAAAATACCTTGTATAAAATCCCTGCCACAACCACTTTCCTTGGCAAGAACCTTATTTTTATGCCGGAATGCCATTCCACCAGTGATCAACTCCTGCTTCTTTGTCAGGAGGAGCCGCTTTTGGAAGGATCTCTGGTAATTACAGGACATCAAACGGCGGGACGCGGGCAACGAGGCAATAGCTGGGAGGCGCAACCCGGCAAGAATCTGACTTTTTCATTTTTACTTAAGCCTGATTTTCTCCCCGTGTCGGAACAATTTTACCTGACGATGGTCGTCTCACTTGGTATTCGCGACTTCTTAACGGAAAAAACCGGTGCAAAAGTTCAGATTAAATGGCCAAATGATATTCTCGTCGATCAACGCAAAATTTGCGGCATTCTGATTGAAAACCAGATCGTCGGCCAGCGGCTTGCGGCGAGTGTTGTCGGTGTCGGAATCAATGTCAATCAACAGTATTTCGCGACGCCTACAGCAACTTCGATGGTGCTGGTCACTGGTTTGCAATTCGATCTCCCTGCGCTGCTTGAGGATCTGCTCCTGTGTATTGAACAACGATACCTCCGTCTGCGAGGCGATGGCCGGGACCAATTGCGGTCCGACTATCTCGACACGCTCTACCTTCGCGAAGAAACGCACCTTTTTTACGCGGGTGACAGATCCTTTTATGGAACGATCACGGGCGTCGACGAGATCGGTCGCCTGAAGATCGATGTCGAAGGTCAGTCAACGATCCGCACGTTTTCTGCGAAGGAAATCCGGTATAACGAGCCCTTATAATTATCAAATTCCTACATTCCCCCATGAATCCGTTTACGACCCGGAGCAGAATCATTGTAACCTGCAACAAAAGGCTGACTCCCTACCTCGAACGCGAAATTGTTGATCTCGGGTTCACACCCGTCCGGACATTCGCGACCGGCCTCGAACTTGAAGGTACAATGACTGATTGCATACGACTGAATATGAATCTGCGTTGTGCGAGTCAGGTGCATTATTCCCTGGCAAGCTTTCGCATTGGTTCTCCTGACGACCTGTATGAACGCCTTCGCGAAATTCCCTGGGAGAACTACCTCGCTGATGACGGTTATGTTTCGATAACGAATAATACGAGTCACCCTTCCATTCGCAACTCCATGTTTCCCAATGTGAAGGTTAAAGACGCGATCGTTGACCGTATGAGAGCAGTGAAAGGACGCAGACCCGACACCGGACCTGAACTCGACCGCGCGGTTGTGCATTTGTACTGGAAGGATGACGACGCGGAAATTTTCATCGACACCTCGGGGGAAACGCTGGCCAAGCACGGTTACCGGAAGATTCCCGGAAGAGCGCCGATGCTCGAAGCGCTGGCGGCCGCGACCATTATGGCGACGCGGTGGGATGGAAGCACCCCTTTTGTAAATCCGATGTGCGGCTCATCAACGTTGGCTATCGAAGCGGCGATGATAGCCACAAAACGCGTTCCCGGTCTGTTTCGGGAGAATTACGCATTCATGCATGTCCGCGGATATGACGAGAGCCTTTACCGGCAGGAACTTCGGCGCATTCGAGGCAATGTAACCGATCGCGTTATACCCGGTATCATTGCAACCGATATCAATGCCGACGCCATCGAGATATCACGCGTGAATGCGGGTATCGCAGGCGTTGACGAGCTGATTTCGTTCGGCGTGATGGACTTCGAAAAAACGCCCGTTCCTGATGGCCCTGGCGTTGTGTTCTTTAATCCGGAATACGGTGAGCGTCTGGGTGAACTGGAAGCGCTTGAGAACACATACCGGCGCATCGGCGATTTTATGAAACAACGATGCCAGGGTTACACCGGATATATTTTTACCGGCAACCCTGACCTCGCCAAAAAGATCGGTTTGAAGGCAAGTCGCAGGATCGAGTTTTTTAACGCCAAGATTGACTGCCGGCTTCTGGAATATGAACTTTATTCCGGCTCGCGCCGAAAGGATCGCGAAGACGGAAGCGCTTCCAGGGAGGTATGATGCGACCACAGGGGTGGCGTCATGCCTTTGAAACGGACGCGTTGTCAGCGGTTCCTCGGACTCGTCCGACGGCGGGTTTTGTACTGGTGCGCGGGTACATAGCGCTTTTTTGACCCTTTCAGGTTTTTCTCGCGCTCCTTGTCATTCTTGTCGAATTCGATGAACCGTGCGATGCCTATATTGAGCGAGGCATACAGATCTGTCCGGGCGCCAGGCGTATCGTACAAGCTTTGAAATCCTTCTATACGACTCAGATAGGTGCCCTGGCGCGGATCCTGGAACACGTAGTTAACGCGTATATCAAAACTTACCCGCCAGTGATTCGATACGTCCCAATCGGAGCGCAGGCCCAATCCGGCAATAAACTGAATGTTATTGTAATCCTCCTTCAACGAAATCGTCTGGTTCTTGATTTCCGGGACCAGCACGCCATCGTACTGCATGACATAGTTTTCAGGAAGGATTGGATACGTTTCTGACGGAAACTTCAGCTTGGTATCATCATGTGAAATCTGATCGGAAGCGTCGAGGAGATAATTAACGCCGGCGGAGGCAAGCGCGCTGACGCGGAAAAAATCGAGGTCGATGAGATGTAACTTAAAAGCGATAGGTACGGTCGCATAGCGGAGGGTCACTTCCCGCATTCCATCGTGGCCGCCTTCGGTATTAACGACATCATAGTTCTGGCCAATTGTAATCAGGCCGGGCGTCAGGACAATGCCGAAACCCTCCCAGTCTTTCATCAGGGCGAGGCCGAATGGGGCTCCTTTTACGGAATACCGGCTATTGTACCGGGGATCGGTGTCCAGGCCCTTGTCGAGGGTGACGGGTATCGTAAAACCGGTATGTATACCCAGGCCGACTGAATGCTGCTGGGCAGGCGCCAGCAAGCCGCAGAAAACGAAAAGCAGACAAAAAAATGGCCTTAACATTGGGGTTTGAGGGAAAAAAGTATGTCAAATTACAGAAATGCCGTCAATTAACATTAACGACGCCCGTTAGAGGCAGTATCGACCGATTAAAGGCGCTTTTAAACTTTAAAATTTTAGTTAATTCGCACTGTTTTTTCAATGAATCTGGCAAAGACGCGATACCTGGAAGGCATCTCCTGGCGGACTAATGTGTACGTGGTGCTTTTTCTGAGACTGACCCTGGTGATGGCCTTGTTTACCGTTTGCCGGCTCGGGTTCTATTTTTACAACCATTCCTTTTT
>CBKWFZ010000593.1:0-3309 GCA_966673785.1 uncultured bacterium | reverse complement strand
TTTATATTTTTCAGGTAACTTCTTTGCCAGTAAAATTCCGCCGGCGTAGCCCGCTCCCTCACCACATGGAAACAGGCGCTTTATCTGAACATGTTCAAGCGTTGTCGTATCGCGTGGTATCCTGACTGGCGACGATGTGCGGCTTTCCACGCCGACGATCTGCGCCTCGTTCGTAAGATAGCCCTTCATTTTCGATCCGAAGTTTCGGAATCCCTGTTTCAGCGCATTTGAAATAAAGTCAGGCAACACCGACCGCATGTCCACAGAAGCAAGGCCTGGCTGATATGAGGTTTCAGGGAGTGATGATGATATACGGTTTTCCAGAAAATCGATCAACCGTTGGGCTGGAGCGCGTTGGGTTCCTCCGGCTGCGTCACAGGCCAGTCTTTCAACCGACGCCTGGAAATCCAATGCTGCGAGCGGTCCGGCGCCCGAAAAGCTGCCAAAGTCATTGTCATCCACAGCGACTACGATTCCGGAATTTGCAAAGCGTGAGTCGCGCCGGGAAGGACTCATGCCATTTACTACGACCTCCCCCGGTGCTGTTGCTGATGGGACGATAAACCCTCCCGGACACATGCAAAAAGAGAATACGCCTTTTTGGTTTCCATTGACCACGGCCTGATGAACGAGTGAATACGAGGACGCCGGCAACCACGGTCCGCGGTCAACGGTGCAATGGTACTGAATCTTATCAATCAGGTTCTGCGGATGTTCTACGCGTACGCCCAGTGCGAAAGGTTTCGCTTCGATCGTGATCCCCTTTTGATGAAGCAATCGAAAAATGTCGCGCGCGCTGTGACCGGTGGCAAGTATCACGCCCTCGCCCATTATCCTGTCTCCGCTTGCGACCACGACGCCCTGAACGACGTCTTTTTCGATCAGCAGATCAGTAACGCGGGTGTTAAAATGGATCTCGCCGCCGCAGCGCAGAATCGTGTCCCGAATCGCGGCGATCAACAACGGCAGCTTGTTCGTTCCGATATGTGGATGCGCGTCGAAGAGGATATCATTTTTTGCGCCATGTGCAACCATGATTTCGAGAATACGACGCACATCGCCGCGTTTTTTGGAACGTGTGTATAGTTTTCCGTCCGAGTACGTGCCTGCGCCACCCTCGCCGAAACAGTAATTTGAATCTTCATTGACAATGTTATCCTTATTGATGGCAGCGAGATCGCGGCGGCGTGTCCGTACATCTTTACCACGTTCGAGGACAACGGGTTTTATCCCAAACTCGATAAGTCTCAATGCGGCAAACAGACCCGCGGGCCCGCTTCCTATGATAACCACCTCCGGAGCACGGTGTACGGAAGGATAGTCGTTCAAGTGAGCGGATGTTTCCCCTGATTGCCCGCGTGGAATGATCTCGCACAGGATTCGCACCAGCACGCGTTTCCCACGCGCATCGATCGAACGCTTAACAGGTCTGACCACGACATCACCTTCGGGCTGAATGCCCAGTTTAGAATACAAAATTGCGGGAAACAGTGTGTCGTCAAACGCCTCGCGTGGCTGCAAAACAATTTCTGCGGTCTTCATGGTGAAAGGTATTTATCCTTTACAGGTATTGATTAAAACCGGATGGCACGTAAACCATCTAGTAAGAAAAAACATTCCCGATGTTCAATCCAAAATTAAAGGTAGTGGCAAGCTTTGATTGATCCAGGTTCTCGAAAAAGGTCGCATAGTTCGGGTCGATGTCTGTCTGCCTGATACCAATATTTCCCGATACAAAGATGTCGACGGTAAATCCCCGGGCATTGTTCTTTCGCATGACGCGGTAACCCAGCAGCGGCCCCCATTGCACCCGTTGCTCGACGGCATTGAACGTAAAGATGTTATCGGGATTTGTCACCAGCGGTTGATTCACGAAATGACCGAGATTTGTAAAGCGGATCTCGTGGCCGAAGTACCACATACCGGCGCGTACGGGATTGTAGAATTTTTGTTTGATCGCGACGCTGTAGCCACGTTCGAATTTTTTGCCCGCCGCGATCTCGAGGTCGCCTTTAAAAAACGGATCACGGATACCAATGAACTCGAACTCATGGCCAAGACGCTCCTCCTGATAGAACTCAATTCCGAATGGGATTCTGCCTGCCGCCAGCCAGAGTGGATTCGTTGCCCCAATGACGCCTTTGAACTCGTTGTTGCGTTCCGTAAACCACGCGCGCCGGGCTTTCGTCTTCTTCGGCGTGTAGCCGGATCGTGTCGCCAGCGTCGTTATTTCCTCGGCCAGCTTCTTGTCTTCGTAAAAGGGCTTATAGTAACCGGAAAGGGAGCCCTCCTCATCATAGATCTCCCAGGTACCCATTTTGAGATCGCCTTCAAGCTGACCTTTGGTGTGAAGATTTCCGTTCTTATAATAGCCAAAGTAAGTACCCTTGTCACGATTATATTCGCAATAGCCCTCCCGTGAGCCGTCTTCCCTTAAGAATTCCCACCTGCCCTGGCGTTTCCCGTCTTCAATTCTTCCCTTGACCTTCAGGCTACCGTTGTCGTGATACTCCCGGTATTCCCCTGTGCCCTCGTCGTATTGCCCTTCACTCCTTAGCTTTCCATTGCCTGCATAAGATTTCCACGGTCCGTGTTTCTTACCATTTGCGTAATCTCCGGTTGCACTCACCGTACCATCTTCGAACAGGTAAACCCATTTCCCTTTCGGCTCATCGTTTTCATACTGACCGCTGGATGACATCTTGCCCGAGGGATAATATGTAATCCAGTTGCCATGCTTCTTTCCGTCGAGGTAGTCGCCTTCCGATTGAATCGTTCCGTCCTCCGAATAATAGACCCAGTGACCCGAGTTACGATTTCCCGTTCGTGGTCCTGAGCCAAGAATTTTTCCCGAGTGGTAGTAATCTACCTGTTTTCCATGGTCATCCTGGTATTCACATGAGCTCTTCAGCACACCATCCTCGTAGTACGACTTCCATACTCCATTGCGTTTGTTGCCCTCATATTCTCCGGCCTCTTTGACCTGACCATTCTCGTAATACATCTTCCATTCCCCTTCGCGCTTTTTGCCGTAGATAATGCCCTCCATACTTTTCTGACCGCTTTCGTAGTAGTATTCCCACAAGCCGTAGTTGGCACCTTTGAACAAAATGCCACGCATCTTGAGCGTGCCGGTTTCGTAATAAAATTCCCAGACCCCCGAAGTCTGATCATCGGTGAACTGGCCTTTTGATTCGACCTTGCCGTTCAGAAAATAGGAAATGTATCTTCCGTGAAGGATGTTCGAGACCGTGTCTTTTACCTGATAAACTTCCTTCAGATTTTTCTTTTGAGGGTCATGCCACGTTT
>CBKWFZ010000592.1:0-3311 GCA_966673785.1 uncultured bacterium | reverse complement strand
TCCCTATTCGTTCGCACAGGCTCGGCCTACCGAACAGCGCCCGTCTACGAAGGCCTGACTAGTCTTAATGAATCCGTAACGCTCGAAACGAGCCTTTACGACAACGGCGGCGCCGCTTTCAGAACTACGGCCGACATATACGCGGCCCCGGTCGAGTTCATCTTCGGAGAGGATGGCCAGTCGCGCTTCAATCAGATCGTTACCGATGTCGTTGGTGCGTTGTTCTTTGTCGTGTATAACGATTTTAACGGACTGAACGCGATGGGCTTTCTGGTTGAGAATCCCGATGGATCGACGGCGATTATTGTGCGCGAATACACCGTCGTATTTGACGGAAACGCTATGACGTTCAATTTCGCCGATGATTTCTCGGTATTCGGAACGGTGCATCCGCAAACCGATATCAACAACATTCAGATTTATCTCGATCTGCTCACGGAAGGCGGAAAGACATACGCCTACCGGGTGAATCAGTCTTTCTTCCAGCTCTATAATCCATGCAGCGGATGGCGGTATTTTGTCCAGATCATCCAGTAAGTGAGTCGGACGAATCGCAAAAATTGATTAAATTGAAATTCTGCCTTTAACTGAGAACTTAAGATAACCGAGAATGAAACGATTATTGCTTCCGCTGACGCTGGTGGGATTTTCCGTGATCAGCAGTACTTACCTGACCTCCTGTAAAGATGACGAAGACCCCGCACCTATTCCCAAAATCACATTTGCGTCCGGGAACCAGGTTGTCAACGAAGATGACGGGACAATACAGGTAGTCGTAGAACTTGACAGACCTGCGCCGGAGGACATTGTGGTCGAGTATTCGATCAGCGGAACTGCCACACGAAAAACAAGCACAAACGCTGCTGTGGCTGATTTTGAAATCACGGGCTTTCTGGGAGAAATCGAGATCGACGAAGGCGAAACATCGGGCACGATCACAATCGGCATCATCGACGACGTAAACTATGAAGAGGATGAAACAATTATTTTGTCACTGGAAGACGTGGACAGCGATAAAGTTGATTTTGGAGAGAGAACGGAAACAACGGTCACAATTGTCAGCGATGACGCGGCAATTACAGCGTCCTTTGCTGCTGCGACACTGACGGTAAACGAATCGTTCGCCGAATTCCACGAAATTGTCGTGCAACTGGACAAACCTGCCCCGGCCGATATGACGATCAGCTATGATCTCGGCGAATGGCTGGATGGTGGCAGTCTCGTCCCCGGCGTTGCAATTGATACGCTTAGAGCCAGCGACGTGGAAAATTTTCCAGACGACTTGTGGGACTATTACATTGACGGTACTTCAGGCGAACTGACTATCGAGGCCGGTGAAACATCCGGTGTCATTCGCATCAACATCCTGTCTGACTTTCTGCTGGAAGACAACGAAACAATTACGCTGACGCTTAAGGCAGGCGGAGGCGTCACTGTAGGCGCTAACCCGCAAATGGTAATTACTGTCGAACAGGAAGATGGCCGCGTTGTAATTCTGGACTGGGCCGGCGATAACGTGGATATGGACCTCTTCGGATGGTTCAAGGTTGAAGCATCATACCAGTACCTGTTTTCGTCTGCCTCTGCAAGCTTCGATCCGCCGGAAGGTGCGATCATCCCCAGCCTCTTCCTCGACGCCTTGGCTGAAAACGGTTATACAACAGTCGAATTTGGAATGAGCTATGTTTATTATGAGGGCCCGGCAGACCCGGTCGAATTTCAATCCATCATTGCAGACTTCGCCGATGATGCATTTGAGCCGGTTGAAGAACGGGAAATAAAAACGGCGACTTATACCAGTGTAAATAAGAATCCGTGGGATACTGAGGCAGGTACTGATTTTGAAATTGAACAAACCTTCACGTATACCGCGGGCGCATACCAGCCAGTGAGTGATATTACGGTTCCGGCAGCAGGTTCGCGCCGCGGCACCATTGCTGCGCCCGACGTGCAACGACGCGCGCCACGGTTCCTTCACGAGATCAGAAACGGCCTCTGATTAATTAAACTGAATTGATTATCGAAGCCCGCACTTGTGATGCGGGCTTTTTTTTATTGGAGTGATTTATATGCATCCGGATCGAAACCAAGCAGTACGACCTTCCCGTAGTACTCGATCAGCGGTCGCTTTATCACGCTTGTTTTCGATTCCATCAGCGTCAAAGCACCTCTCGCGTTGGCTGCATCGGCTTGCTCTTTATCCGTCAGCTTGCGCCACGTCATCCCCTTTCGGTTAAGAAGCGCATCGACGCCGACCTGAGCTACCCAATCCTTCAATTTTTCACGTTCTATTCCGCGGGATTTATAATCATGGAACGTGTATGATATCCCGTGCTTATCAAGCCAGGTGAGGGCTTTCTTAACCGTATCACAATTCTTGATGCCATATACGGTATAGGTTTGTACTTTATTCATGCGTCATGGATCAGTTAATTTTCTTCACGGAGCGCAAACGCCTTTCTCATTTTCGTAATGAGCGCGGCGGATTCAGCGAAGTCAAGCGTTTGCTGTCCGTCCGATGCAGCCTCTTCCGGCCGTTGATGGGTCTCGTAAATGACTCCGTCCGCACCGGCCATAACACACGCCAGCGCTATCGGCTCAACAAATTCACGTATACCAATACCGTGGGAAGGATCGGCCACTACCGGAAGGTGCGACTTCTCCTTCAGGATCGGAATGGCATTCACATCCATCGTGTTACGGCTGGCCTTTTCGTAGGTACGAATGCCGCGCTCGCATAAAATCAGCTTCTCATTACCGGCCGAAAACACATATTCGGCTGAATAAAGAAGCTCTTCGATCGTACCGGAAATTCCTCGCTTAATCATAACCGGCTTATCGACTTTGCCCAACTCGTCGAGTAGATTAAAGTTCTGCGTGTTTCGCGCACCAACTTGAAACACGTCAACGTAATCGATCATTTCGGCAATCTGAGACACCTGCATGACTTCGGTAATGATCCTGATCCCTGCCTTGCGGGCCTGCGAATACCACATTTTTAGACCCTCTATGCCCAGACCACGGAACGCATAGGGCGAGCTGCGCGGTTTGAACACACCGCCCCGCATTATCCTCACGTCATTTGCGAGCAAGTGCTCAATGGTCAGCTCAACCTGTTTTTCGCTCTCTATGCTGCAAGGTCCCGCCATGATCGACAGTGATCCGTTCCCGATCGTAACGTCATCACCCAGGTCAAGGTGCGTCCTGTCCACCTTCCACTTTCCTGAAACAAGTTTATAGTCATCGGAAACACGATGGATATCGGCAATGCCTTCAAGGTTTCCCAATTGTCGGATATCAAATTCCTTTTT
>CBKWFZ010000591.1:0-3320 GCA_966673785.1 uncultured bacterium | reverse complement strand
AGAATGTGATCCGCGGGTACTTTCTCCTTCATCGCCAGCATCTCCACCATTTTTACAGAGCTGTCATACACGTAACGATTGCCCATCGCGGCGCTCTGTGCGATCGCCTCGATCGCCTTGCGGGAAGGACCCCATGGGTTTTCATTGGCGAGAAGGCGCGCCTTAAGCGGCTCCCTCAGTGAAGGTAATACGTGGTAATTCTCCAGAAGCGCGGACTTCCCGGCAACGGGTGTCATTCCGAAAGCCTGCTTCCCAAATACCGGCATTGCTGCCATCGCCGTTAGCACACCACCTGTGGCTACCGTTGTTCTCTTGATCCAGTTTCTTCTGTTGAGTAATGTTGAATTCATGGTCGTGGGTTATGGATGTGACGTTATTCTTTTACAAATACAAGCTGGGAGTATCGCGCAAACACCTGCCCTTTATAGGAACCGCTCCAGGTAAGCGGAATGGTTATCGTTCGCGTGTCTTCAGAGGCAACGATTTCCGCGACATCGGTAATTCCAAGCGCTTCCCATGTGGTAGAGATGATAATCTTTCCATCGGCTCCCGAGATCACTTCAATGGGCGCGCTGCCATCACGCTTGGAAAAAACGATGGCCACATTGGATGCCGGAATCGAATCGATGCCGACGGTATGATCGAGTATTCCGCTTTTATCCAGCTCATACAATGACGCAGACAGGGTTACTCCATCCGTATAGTTGGCAGCGGTGACGTTTTTTGTAACGCTGGGTATTGCCGTAAGACCTCCGCCTGCGAGGTAACCCGGAACGTCGTCAAATACGATCAGCAAAGGCGAAACGGTCCGATCCACGAATGGATCTTCTTCATCGCACGACACGCATACGAAGGATGTCAGGCCGGCGAATACCAGCAGCATCACGTTGGTCATTAAATTCTTTAGCTTCATGATCAAGTTTCGGTTTAGTGAAAAGACTTATTCGACCCACCAGAGTTTTGCAGTGGCGTTGTTTTCGCCACCGATCAGTTCAAGCGCAGCGGCGTACGATTGGGCATTGAGAGATTGTTCCGTCGTCGGATAAGGAAGTCGCGTCGGAAGGATGCCGCCATTGACGAACACGGCCCGGTTATCCTTTGGCGGCATAACGGGCAAACCCGTTCTTCTGAATTCCGTCCACGCCTCGATTCCTTGTCCGAACAGCGCAAGATACTTTTGCTCGAACAGCAGTTCACGCGTTAGCGGACCGAACTGATCCATGTAGTCACCCGGCATCGTCAGTCCGTGTTGCGCGAATGACGCCGCAATTCCAGATTCAAAATAAGACTCCGCCGTGCCCGCGGCGAGGTCGCCATCAAGCACCGCTTCCGCGAGGATAAACTGCAACTCGGAATATGTCATGATGATGCTTGGTGCATCGGCATCGAGAAATGCTTTGCCGATTTTGGAAGTCGTGTTCAGATATGTCGTTGCATCGGCGTCAGGAAGGCCGTTTGGAATTCCGGCGTATACCCCTGGAGATACCGGCTGCGCATACACCTCGACGCGTGTATCGTTGAGCGCAAGCAACCGGTCGATCAGCGTCTTCCCGACATTCCAGTCGGTGCGGTTACCCTGGATCATCGCCTCGTGCCACTCGTTATTGCTCGGGCGGTTCGTCGTATGTTTCAGCACGGCATTATCGGCATTGCTGCTAAAGATTGGGTACGTTGCGGGATCACCCATAATTTCCGCGATGACGGCGCGTGATTCGGTGGGTTTTTTGGCCGCCTGACGATTCGCCAGTCGCAGGCGCAGTGAATTCGTGAACTTCTTCCATTTCAGAATATCTCCGCCATAAATGAGATCCGCGGAACCCGCAATCGGTGCACTACCCACAACAAGTTTCTCATTCGCGATCTTCAACTGTTCGAGGAGCGATGCATATATTTCCTCCTGAGTGTCGTATTGCGGGTAATACTCAGGCTCTTCGGCGGTTCCTTTCAGGGCCTCGCTATATGGCACCGGACCGTAGCTGTCGGTTAACATCGAAAACACCCAACTCTTCAACGTAATGGCTATGCCTTCATAATTGGTGTTCTGTTGCGCGCCGCCCGGGCCCGTGATGGTCGTGATCCGGTTAAGATTGGACAACGCGTCGTTATAGAACGCCTTCCAGGTGTTGTTGTACATGGAAAGCTGAATCGTATAATCATCGCCTTCGTTGCCATAAATATTCCGACCCAGATATCCCATCCAGCACATCGGCCCATCAATATTGAATCGCTCAAACCGGACATTGCTTCCCCACATACGGTCGACGGAACGCTCAATGGCGGTAGTCAGCAAAAAAGGCGGACTGATCTTGGTTGGACTATTCGGATTGACATTCTTTTCCTCGAAGTTATCCGTACATGCGTTGGAGCAGAAAAGGCATAACGCCGTTACCAGGTATATCGAAAATGTATTCTTCTTCGTCATAGGATAATCGTTTTAATTTGGAGATCAGAACGTGAGGTTCACGTTAAAGCCCATGCTACGCGTGGTCGGAAGCTCACCATAACCAAAACCATAGGAATTGCCCCCCAGGCGATCAACCTCGGGATCGACATGCGGGATATTGCTGAACACCAGCGCGAGATTGCGACCAACAGCGGAGATACGGGCCGACTTGATGAACGTATTCTGCAGCAACGATTCCGGAAGCGAATAGCTAAGCGATACCTCCCTCAGCCTTACATAACTGACGTCGAAGATCGCCGCCTCATGCCGCGTGCGCGCATTGTTGAATGCATAGAGCTGCTGAGCGGGAACAACCACGTTGTTGGGGACGTAGACGGGATCCTCGTCGGTGCCGATGTTCATCGTTCCGACGCCGATGATTCCCTCTTCCCTTCCGAGCGCGGTTTCTGCATACTGGCCGGTCCAGCGTGCGATACCGATACCTTCGTTGTAGGCATCGCCGCCTGCGCGGATATCGATCAGCGCGGAAAGTGAGATTCCTTTATATGAAAAGGTATTGTTTACTCCGCCGGTCCAATCCGGCTGGATATTCCCCAGAATGCGTGCCTGTGTGGAAACGACGGGCAAACCGTTCCTGTACAGAATACTGCCATCGGGTGCCTTCTCAAAACCTATCCCAAACAGTGTTCCGTACGGCTGACCAACCATCGCCAGGGACTGAAGACTGTTTCTAACGGCAAGGGTATACGTGGTAAGCCCTTCCGCCAGCTCGACGACCTGATTGCGGTTTCGCGCATAGTTCGCCGCCACATCCCACTGAAAACCATTTGAAAGCTTCAACGGCGTGGCACTTAAGATGACCTCAATACCTTTGTTCGTGATCTTGCCGGCATTCAGGATACGCTTGTCATAACCG
>CBKWFZ010000590.1:0-3324 GCA_966673785.1 uncultured bacterium | reverse complement strand
GTGAATTGCTTAGCCCTATGGTTGTTCCGGTTGAGCCCGTACAGATCTCGGCACCCCCGGAAACAGTAAACGGCGTTGGTATAGGATCAACAAACACGGTCTGCCGGAACAGTGCGCCATCGCAGCCATTTGCGCGCGGCGTAATATCGTAGGCAGCCGTTTCCCGCGAAGTGGAAATATTGGTGAGTGTCTGATTTATTCCTGAACCGGAACCGTTCGCTGCGCCACTGATCGAGGCGGTTATGGTCACGCTCCATGTGTATGTCGTCGCGGGGAGATTGGAGTTGAATGTGATTGACGTTGCCGTGCCGCTGCAAATGGATACATCAGTGACTCCGGTTACCTGAGGTTTTGCATTCACGCCTATGGTCACGCCGGTAGCGGCGATACACAGATCGGCATTCGATACGCGCGCATGGAAGACGGTACCGTTGGAGGCGGACGCAGTTGAAGGTGCAGCGACGGGGATGGTCAACGCGGCATCCGCAAACCAGGTCACCGATGTTCCCGCGGCTCCTCCCGTGACGGCAGCATCAAGCGCAGTCAGGTTAACGGTAGCAATACCTGAACCAGCAATTGCCTCACAAAGTGTTGCGGACTGTGGCGCCACCGACGGAAGCGTGTTCACGGTCAGGACACCCACGGCGGAGGAAACACTGCATAGCCCACCGGATGTGACGATACATCGATACCGCGCGTTATTCAGTCCTGAAAGATCCGATATCTGCAGCGCGTTCGTTGCCGACCCGGCGTAGACCGCATTGTCCGCGATGTCATTGAACCCTGAGCCGTCATCGACCTGCCAGCGATGGGTAAGCGCTGCACCGGTCGCGGTAATGTTGAAGGTAGCAGAGCCGTCTTCGCACACCTCCTGGCTGGATGGCTCGACCGTTATCACCGGAGGTGCGGTCACGGTCACTTCTATTTCACTTCCGGGTGTTGAACAGCTCGCGGAATAGACCATGCGCCTGAAGAATGTCGTGGCCATGATTCCCGATGGCGGGTCGTATGTGGCGCCGATGGCACCGCTGATCAGCGTATATGGCCCGCCCGACACCGAGGCCGATTCCCATTGATAAGTATATGAACCGGTGCCTCCCGAGGGCGTTCCACCGTCGAGAACGGCAGGATCGCCGCTGGTGCAAACGGAAGTATTCGATGAAGCGGTACCTGCAACCAGTGCGGGATGTTCAGTGAGTGCAACCTCAGTGAGTGTAGCGCTTGTGCATCCCGATGCAGTTTCTTCCAGCTGCGTGTAATAGGTGCCGGGTGTTGATGTCGTGAATATTTCATTACCCGCGCCCGACAAGGAACCGGATGCCGGCAATGTGCCTGCCGCGTCTGAAAACCAGTTGATCGAATAACCCGCGGGTGGCGTATCAACGCGAATTGTGGGGATCGGATCGCCTGTGCAGTAGGATCCGTCGACGGCGTTTGCCGGAGCTGGAATACTCGCGCAGGTCGTGAACGTTGCGAATTGATAATTGCTTACGCTGTAACATCCTCCAATCAACGTGCTGTAGCTGTAAAGGTCAAACTCGTATGTCGTTTCGGGACTGAGTCCGGTGATGGTCACGGATGTACCAGACCCTTTGTAAACAACGAAGTTTCCGCTGCCGAGATCGTCACCGGAACCGAACACGGCATTCGCTCCATAGTCAATTCCGAATTGTGGTTGAACTGAGGTAGATCCGGCCCGGGCGACAACGAATGCGCTACTGGCACCCGCAGTCCAGGAAAGTGTTACCGCCGTTGATTGCGGCGATGTAAACACCGGCGAGGTCGGTGGTAAGACGGAGGCGTCACAAACGTCGTAGCCGTTGGTGTCCAGTGTACCTCCGTCAATAGCTGTACTGCCCTGGAGAATAACGACGTTTGTATTCAATACACTTGGCGCGCCGGGAAATCCTTCAATGCCGTAGTTCAGATATTCGAACGTGACGAACGACTGTTCCGAATAAAGCTGATATGATCCGGAGAGCGAGCCATTGATGAACGCACCGTTTACGACTACCGGCCCCATCACAGAAAGGTTAAAGCCATTCGCGTCAAGTGTCGCGCCGGCGTCGATGACGAGTCCGAGCTGATTACCGGCGAGCCCATCGTCCGCGGTAAGCGTAATCGTGTTTCCGTTGCCGATGATAACATCGGTGCCGGTACTGATCACGGCTCCGCCGGGACCGGTATGGCCGACATTGGACCAGGTATTGGCGTCGACCCACGTACCATCCTGCCGTGAATAGACAAGGGTCGTTTCCGTTCCATCCATGACGACAATGTACGCATCCCAGTTACCGCCGAAGATCGTCTGGTGGGTGCCGGGGGTCGCGATCGCGGTGGTACTAGTCGTTTGTCCGACGAGTATTAAACGTCCCGTATTTTTTTCGATGGTCGCGGCGATAAAAAAGTCGTCGCCGGTTGCGCCGTAGTATGTTCCCCAACGGAGGTTACCGGTTGGATCGAATTTGACGACGAAGCCATCGTTCACGCCGCCGCCATACGTATCCTGATATCCCAGCTGCGCAATTCCTGTTGTGCTGTTCGTGTTACCAACCTGGTAGACATTGTTTCCATCATCAACCACAACTCCGCGTCCGACATCATTTCCGGTTCCACCGATGTAGGTGGACCAGAGTCTCGTATCAATTGAACCGAATTTGGCAAGAAACGCATCATACTCGGCCGCGGTCCCGGCCTTGCCGCTCTGGTGTGAGCCGGGCGATGCAATCCCGTCGAAGCTTCGGGTTTGTCCGGAGACATACATATTTCCGTTTCCGTCAACCTGAAATCCACGTACGACATCTTCGTCGCTGCCACCGTAGTAGGTTGCACCCTGGAAAGCACCGGTCGTTGAAAAGGTTGCGATGAATGCATCGGATGAACCGGCAAGACTGGTCTGATAGCTTCCTGCGGATGCGATCCCCGTGTTGCTTGTTGTATTGCCTGCGAGGTAGAGTACGCTGCCGCGGAGGTCGCCGGCCCAGCTTTCTTCGTCACCCGGCCCGCCAAAGTAGCTGCACCAGTTCAGTGTCCCGGCGTCGCTGATGCTCGCGACAAATGAATCGCTGGCGCCGCCGCCGTAAGCAGGCTGATGACTCCCGGCGGTAGCCACTCCGGTATTACTTCCTGCATAGCCCATCAGGTAAACGGTTGATCCGCTGATCAACAACTCGCGGCCGTAGTCGTTCCCGGCGCCTCCGAGATAGGTTCCCCAGATACGCGCGCCGGCATTCGTAAACTTGGCTACAAAGGCGTCGACTCCTCCTCCGAAAATCGTCTGGAATCCGGATCCTGCCGACATTGCGGTGTTGCTTGCGGTCTGGC
>CBKWFZ010000589.1:0-3340 GCA_966673785.1 uncultured bacterium | reverse complement strand
GCGTTAATATTATTGAGAATGGCTGAAAAATTAACATATCAGGATTTGTTGGATGCAGGTGTTCACTTTGGTCACCTGACCCGTAAGTGGAACCCGAAAATGGCTGAGTACATTTTCATGGAAAACAACGGCATCCACATTATCGACCTGAATAAAACTATCGCCCGCCTGGACGAGGCATCATTCGCACTGAAGAATATCGTTCGCTCCGGACGCAAGATCATGTTCGTGGCAACCAAAAAACAGGCGAAGGATATCGTGACCGAAGAAGCGAAACGGCTGAACATGCCGTTCGTAACGGAGCGCTGGCTTGGTGGTATGCTGACTAACTTCGCGACGATCCGCAAGTCTCTCAAGAAACTGGCCCAGATCGAGAAGCTGATGAAGGATGAGGCTTTTAATAACCTCGCGAAACGTGAGCGTCTTATGGTAACCCGTGAAAAAGCCAAATTGGAAAAACTGCTTGGCGGAATCGTGGACCTGAACAGGCTGCCGGCTGCGTTGTTTATCATTGATGTTAAACGCGAACACATTGCAGTTACCGAAGCACACAAGCTGAACATCCCGGTGTTTGCGCTCGTTGATACAAACTCTGACCCTTCAGGCGTAGATTTTCCGATTCCTGCAAATGACGATGCTTTCAAGTCGATCTCTATCCTCACCCGCTACATCGGCAAGGTAATCGAGGAAGGTTTGATGGAACGCAAGCGCGATAAGGAGGATGCAGCCCAGAAGAAAGAGGAGGACGAAAAAAGAAGAGTTGACGAAACGGTAGAAGAAACAAACTCTTAAGTCGAAATAAGCTTTTATGGTCGTCCTGCCGCTTTGCATCTTGTTAAAGCCGGTGGGACGCCTTGTTTAAGGCGGGTCTTAACCGCGAATACAAATTCTAGTGATAAAGGAGAACTTTAGCACAGCACATATAACACTCAATACTTAAAAAAATGTCAGCAATTACAGCACAAGATGTTAACAAGCTTCGCCAAATGACAGGCGCGGGAATGATGGATTGTAAGAAAGCCCTAACCGAAGCAGATGGTGATTTTGCATTCTGAGAAAGAAAGGCCAGAAGGTATCGGCATCCCGGTCAGACAAGGAAGCGAAGGAAGGGTCTGTGTTTGTTAAGGTGAGTGACGATAAGAAGGAAGCGGTATTGATCGCACTGAACTGTGAGACTGATTTTGTGGCAAAGAATGAAGAATTTCAGGCACTTGGCAAGCTGATCGCAGAGACTGCTTTTTCTCAGAAGCCTGAATCAAAAGAAGCGTTGCTCGGCCTTTCTGCCGGCAATCTTACCCTCAATGAAAAGATCGTTGAGCTGGTTGGAAAAATCGGGGAGAAAATCGAAGTGAGCGAATTTGTTCACATGAAAGGCGAGGCAGTGGTTCCGTATATCCACGCCGGATCCAAACTTGGCGTATTGGTTAGTCTGAAAGGTGTGAATGGTAAGGATGTTACAGACGCCGGCAAGGATGTTGGTATGCAGATCGCCGCGATGAACCCCGTGGCTGTTGACGAAAAGAACGTCGATAAATCGGTGATTGAAAAGGAACTTGAAATCGCAAAGGCCCAGATTCTCGCGGAAGGAAAGCCTGAGAACATGGTCGAGAAGATTGCTCAGGGTAAGCTGCAGAAGTTTTTCAAGGAGAGCACACTGCTCCATCAGATCTTTGTGAAAGACAATTCGAAGACCGTGGCGCAATACCTTGACAGCGTTACGAAAGGATTGACAGTCGCCGAGTTCAGACGCGTGTCTATCGGATAAGCGTTCGCTTTGAATTAAATCATTAAGCCGGGCATTTGCCTGGCTTTTTTATTTTTAGCTGTTCATTCAAAAGCTGAATAATATGCAAAAGTCCATAAATCCTTACGATCAAAAGCTGCTCGCGGAGTTCCCGTTAATGAACGAACGGGATATCGAAGCGAAACTGGCAAAAGCTGACCTCACGTTCAAATCCTGGCGGCACTCAACATTCGGAGAGCGAAGCAAACCAATGCGTAAGCTCGCCGGGCTCCTCCGGGATAATACTGACCAGTATGCGCGGGTTATTACTGTTGAGATGGGCAAGGCGATCAGTGAAGCGCGGGCCGAAATTCAGAAATGTGCTGACGCGTGCATCTATTTTGCGGAACACGCCGAGTCGTTCCTTCAGCCCGAGGTCATAAAAACCGAGGCGAAGCGCAGTTATGTTGGGTATTTCCCGACCGGCGCTATTCTGGCTGTAATGCCGTGGAATTTTCCTTTCTGGCAGGTCTTCCGCTTTGCCGTGCCTGCACTTATGGCGGGAAACGTGGCGGTCCTTAAACACTCGTCAAACGTTCCCCAATGTTCACTACTGATGGAAAAGCTGTTTCAGGAAGCCGGATTTCCCGAAGGCGCGTTTCAGTCTTTCCTCATCGCCAATAACGATATCGAAAAGGTGCTCGCTGCCTCCTGTATACAGGGTGTTGCGCTTACCGGTAGTGAAAAGGCAGGTTCCAGCGTGGCCTCGATAGCGGGAAAGCACATCAAGAAATCAGTGCTCGAACTCGGTGGCAGCGATCCGTTCATCGTCCTGCCCGACGCAGATTTGCAGGCAACCGCCAAAGTCGCAGCACAGTCACGCATGCAAAACGCCGGGCAGTCATGTATCGCAGCGAAACGGTTTATCGTCGTCAGGGAAGTTGGAAAGGCATTTCTTGAAGCGTTCGAACAGGAAATCAGGGCGATAAATCAGGGCAATCCCCTGGAGGAAAACGTGCGAATGGGCCCCATGGCGCGCCTTGACCTTGCTGAAGAACTGGAAGCTCAATTACAAAAGTCAACCGAGAAGGGTGCCCGGGTAGTCACGGGCGGCAGCCGGAGTGGCGGCAACTTCCAGCCAACTCTTCTGGATGACGTCTGTCCGGGAATGCCCGCCTTTGATGAGGAGACCTTTGGCCCTGTGGCCGCCGTAACATACGCAGAGAGCGAGACCGAAGCTGTCGACTTGGCTAACCGAAGCCGCTATGGCCTGGGTGCATCCGTCTGGACCGCCGACCTCGAACGCGGTGAACGGATCGCACGTCTCATCGACTCCGGATCAGTTTATGTCAATAGCCTTATGCGGTCCGATTCGCGGCTTCCTTTCGGTGGAATCAAGAAATCAGGCTATGGACGGGAGCTCGCTCAGGCGGGTATTCGGGAATTCGTGAATGCCAAGACGATTGTACTTTATTGAGAACACGGATAGGGGGGAGGCTCGTTTAAGTTGTCAGAAGGAAAAACAACAACGAAAATGAAAACACGATATCCTCTCCTCGCGGTGCTGCTGGTGGCTTTGCTTTTTTCTTCCTGTGATGTAGAAGATCCCGGCCCCCT
>CBKWFZ010000588.1:0-3348 GCA_966673785.1 uncultured bacterium | reverse complement strand
GATCTTCAGGTCGCCGGGCAATAACTTGTTGGTGACACCGGAATAATCAAGCTCCTCAGCGTCAATCTCCGCCTGATCAACGAATACGCCGTCAGCCTTGTACGCGAGGAACGCTCCCCATGGATGTCCGGTCTGCCACTGATACGAAGGCGAGGCCGTGATCTCGTTCATGTACACGACTTTGTTCTTGTTGTAGCCTGCGTTGACACCGACACGGAACGAAACATCCGAGATATTGCCGTTGTATCCAAGCGTAAACTCGAATCCCTTGTTGTCCATCTTTCCGCCGTTAACCGGAGGAAGTTTGTCGGGTATACCCGAAGTCGATGGCGTTGTTCCAAAATTGTAGATCAACATTTGTGAACGTCTGTTGAAAAAGTACTCCAATGTGAAATCGACTGAGTTGTGAAGGATCGCACCTTCAAGGCCCACGTTAAGGTTATTCGATTCCTCCCACGTAAAGTTGTTGTTTCGCACGAGACGTTCCATAAGCGTCTTGACAACCTGTCCGTTGATGGGATATTCACCCGGCGTGTAGTTCGACAGGTATGCGTATTCCATCGGAATATCCGTAACGGTGCCGTTGGTGTTGATTCTGAAGAGCTGGTCATTACCCATCTGACCATAGGAAGCGCGAAGCTTCAGGAAGTTGATGGCTGAAAAGTTCTCCGAAAAGAAGTTCTCATTGGAGATATTCCAACCGACAAGAACACCGGGGAAGAATCCAAACCGATGGTCCGGTGGATTAAACGATGAACCGTCCCTTCTCCACATGAACTCTAACAGGTATTTCTCCATGTAGTTGTAAGTCACCCTTCCGTAGTAGCCGAGGCGCGCGCGGTTATACGTGTTTCGGTTGTCGTTTCCACCTGTGATGATCTGTGTTCCTCCACCGAAGAAGGGTTGATCGATCGCTGTTGAAATGTACTCCCTCCGGTAGGCGGAAATAAAATCGCCTTCCGATTTCTCCTTCGTCACACCGGCAAGAAATCCGAACGTATGGTTGCCTATCGTCTTGTCGTAGTTGAGTAACGCTGTGAGGTTTGTGCTCAGCCGGTCCGCGAACTCCTGCGTCAGGCGGGCATCGGAGAATGTGGAACGCAACGCTTTCGTCAGGCGCGGAGTTACACCATCATCCTCGAAGGAAACGCGGTCCCATGTATACAGATACCATGGCGTCTCCCACATCTTACGACGTTGAATCGTTCTGTCGACTGACGCCATCAACGTTACCTTAAGTCCCTCGATCCATGGATTGGTGATCTCAAGCTTTCCGTTGCTCTGCAAGTAGTCCGTGGGCTGACGATCATAACCCGTAGCATTTGTGGTGATGACAAAAGGATTCTGACCGTTCTCAATGTCGGGGCCCGGCAATCCGTTAGGCCACACTTCCGGTTCGGTGGGACGTCCGCGCATCAGCATTCTGAAAATTTCACCAGCCGACTCGGTTGGATAATTCCTGGCTTCCTCGCGCGCTGCAAGTCCAAGACTGGCAGTAACGTATTTGTTGATCTTCGCATCAAGATTAACGCGGAAGTTGTATTGTTTGTAGTACGTCGCAGAGTTCTTATAATAAGCGTCCTGATTCACATAACCGAGATTAGCAAAGTAGTTCAGGTTTTCGGTGCCGCCCGAAAGTGTGAGCGTATGACGTGATTGTGGAGACCACGTCTTGAATGCGTCGGCGAACCAATCCGTATCCGGGTAGCCCCAGGGATCGGAATGGTCTCTGTACTTTTGCACGGCATCGGGACTATAGTTTGCATTTACGGTTGTGCCCGTTGATGGCGAGGTAAATGTTCCTGTGTTTTGGATCGCATCCCAGGCCGAGGACCATTCCGATGAAGGAATATTCTTGTAGATCGGGATTTCATTCATGATCGATGCGTATTCGGCTGCGTTCGACATTTCCGGAATACGCGTAGGTTGCGACCACCCCTGGTTGAAGTCGTACGAAATTTTGGGCGCGCCCGTCTTGCCGCGTTTTGTGGTAACCAGAATAACACCGTTAGCGGCGCGCGATCCGTAAATCGCTGCGGAGGCGTCCTTCAAAACAGAAATCGATTCTACTTCTTGCGGATTCAGGCGGTTCAAACCACCTTCGCGTTCGGGAATCCCGTCGATGACGACAAGCGGATCGGTTCTTCCGATAGAGTTCACACCACGAATGCGTATCGTAGATTGGTCATTTCCGGGTTCACCGCTGGATTGAACAGCGACAACACCGGCGAGTCTTCCCGCGAAAGAGTTGGAAAGATCAACGGCTGGCGACTTGGCTAGCTCGGCGCCGCCAACGGCAACAACAGAACCGGTTACCGTCACCTTTTTCTGTTCGCCATATCCAACAACAACCACTTCCTCGAGTGATCTCACATCGGATTGAAGTGTGACGTCAAGCATCTGGCGTCCATTCACGGGAACCTCCTGGGTTGTATAACCGATGAAGGAAAAAACAAGCGTTGCATTTTCGTCGACCTGCAAACTGTACTTGCCGTTGCTATCGCTCGTGGTACCGTTGGTAGTTCCTTTCTCCAGGATATTGGCACCGGGAATGATTTCGCCTTTGTCGTCGACAACTGTGCCGGATACTACAATAGGTTCCTTCTCTTCCTTCACACGCGCGACGAAATCGCGATCCGACCTGTCTACGAGTACGATCTGTGTCCCGACGACTTCATACCGTACTCCGGGTACAAAAATGCGATCCAGAACTTCACGGAGGGGAATCGCTTCAACTTCAAGGCTAACGTTCTTTATGTTTCTCAATACCCGCGGCCGGTAGGTGAAATTGACATCCATTCTTTCTTCAATTTCGGCGAGAACGTGTTTGACGTCCGCGTTTTCAAACCGCAGGCTCACTTTTTTTTCCAATACCTCCTGGCCGTTCGAATCGAGCGAATACCCGAGGACGATCGTGAGGGAAGTTATCAGGACATTGAGGAGCGTAACTTTCATAACAAATAGCAGGGCTTTGCTATTAGGTTTAGGTTTAATCTTCATAAATTCGAAGGTTTTTGTTTGACTAAGGACAAAAACTCAGCTGTACGTGAGTTTCTCACGTAAGCGACTTTGGCTGATGGTGCTGCAACATCATCAGCCTACTTTTTTAAGGGGGTTAGTAGGCTTTACTTCATAGGCGGTTTGGTTGGGTTGTACATTATCTGCATCCTTTTCCTTCAATTCTGATCACGGCATCGTCAAGCACATAGGTAGCGCCAATTGCCTTGCATATAATCTCAACGCGCTCGAAAAGTCCTTCATTAGTCATTTTTGTCGTCAGGTAACAATCGGCGAACAACTCCTCGTCATATTGGAAATCGACGCCATAATTCTCTTCGAGCACGCGCA
>CBKWFZ010000587.1:0-3349 GCA_966673785.1 uncultured bacterium | reverse complement strand
CTATCCCACACCCGGTAATCCCGCCACCGATAACAAGCAAATTAACAGGCTCAGCAGTGAGTCGCTCAATTAGCGCGGGCCGGTTATGGAATGTGAATTTCAAATGGTTTTACGGCTTGTCAATCCAGTTCATCGTGCGGGAAACGGCTTTCTTCCAACCTGCGTACAACCGGCTCCTGGTTTGTTCGTCCATTTGCGGTTCAAAACACTTCTCGATCTTGCGATTGTTCACAATATCCTCCTTCTTCCAAATGCCGGACTGGATGCCGGCAAAGTAAGCGGCGCCCATTGCCGTCGATTCAACCATTGCGGGCCTTTCGACTGGTGTTCCAAGGATATCGGCCTGGAACTGCATCACTATGTTGTTCGCAGATGCGCCGCCATCAACTTTCAGACTTTTCAGACGGATCCCCGCGTCTTCTTCCATGGCGTCGAGGATATCACGGGTCTGGTATGCGAGCGACTCCAGTGTTGCCTTGATGATATGATCCTTGCCGGTGTCGCGGGTCAACCCGAATATCGCGCCCCGCGCATACATATCCCAGTACGGGGCGCCGAGTCCGGCAAATGCAGGTACCATGTACACATCGTTTGAGCCAAGCGCTTTGGCGGCGAAATACTCCGAATCTTTCGACTGGTCGATGATGTGCAGGCCATCGCGCAGCCATTGCACCGCGGCGCCGGCAATGAAGATGCTCCCTTCCAGCGCATACTCGACCTTGCCATCCAGTCCCCATGCGATGGTCGTGATCAATCCGTTTCCGGAATGCTGAATGGTCGTACCGGTGTTCATCAGCATAAAGCAGCCGGTTCCATAGGTATTCTTGGCCATGCCCGGGTTAAAACACGCCTGTCCGAAAAGCGCGGCCTGCTGGTCGCCGGCAACGCCCCGCACCGGTATAGACATCCCGTCCACTGTGCATATCCCGAACTCCGCCGCGCTGGGCTTTACTTCCGGCAGCAGGGCTTCCGGTATGTCGAGCTCGGCGAGCAGTTTCTTATCCCAGGTCAGGTTGCGGATATCGAACAACATAGTCCGCGATGCATTGGTGTAATCGGTGACATGGACCTTCCCATTGGTAAGATTCCAGATGAGCCACGAATCGACGGTGCCAAAAGCGATCTCTCCTTTCGTCGCTCTTTCACGCAAACCGGAAACATTATCCAGCATCCACTTGATCTTCGTACCCGAGAAATACGAATCGATGACGAGCCCCGTGGTCTGGCGGACATGTGTTTCAAGTCCCCTACCCTTGAGTTCCTCGCAGATCGGCGCCGTGCGTTTATCCTGCCAGACAATCGCATTGTGTACTGGTTGCCCGGACTTCCTGTCCCACATCACCGCTGTCTCGCGCTGATTTGTTATTCCTATCGCCTCGATTTGCCTGTGGTTTATTCCCGACTCGCGAATGACACGGTTCATCGTGTTCAGCTGGCTCTTCAGGATGTCGTTGGGATCATGTTCCACCCAACCCGACTGCGGAAATATCTGCCGGAATTCTTCCTGCGCGATTGTCTTGATTTCTGCTCTGCTGTTGAAGAGGATGGCTCGTGAACTTGTAGTACCCTGGTCAAGGGCAAGGATATATTTCTCGCTCATAGTTTTCAGAAGATCATCGTGTACAACCACGCCCCTGCTGCGCCGCCCAATAACGGTCCGGCTACCGGAATCCAGCTATATCCCCAGTCCGATGGTCCTTTACCGGGAATTGGCAGGATCGCATGGGCGATACGCGGACCGAGATCGCGCGCCGGGTTGATCGCAAACCCTGTTGTTCCGCCTAACGCGAATCCGATCGATGTGATCAAGGCACCTACCGCAATGGGGTTCAGGCCTTCGGTGAATTTATTGGCCCCGATGAACAGCAGTCCGAGGGAAAGCACGAATGTTGCGAGAAATTCACAAAACAGGTTGTGGATCGGCGAACGCATCGCAGGTGTTGTACAAAACGTTCCAAGTTTCATGAGCGGATCGGCTGTTGCCTTCCAGTGCGCCTGATAATGAAGGTATACAAGCAAAGCACCGGTGAATGCGCCGGCAAATTGGGCCATGACATAACCTGGTATTTCACCGATGGGAAAGTCACCGCTCACAACAAGCGCGATGGTGACCGCCGGGTTAAGATGAGCTCCGCTAATTCGTCCGACCGCATAAACAGCAAGCATGACCGCCAGTCCCCACGCAAGGCAGACCATCAGGTATCCACCGCCTTCGGACTTCGTTCCTTTTAATGTAACTCCGGCTACAACGCCGTTGCCTAGTAAGATAAGTAGCATCGTGCCGAAGAACTCGGCCATATATGGATTCATAGGACGTCGGTTATCGAAGTAAGATAGGCAAAACAGTGAAAAGTCCTAAGGCGCCAGCATCTTAATCTTGCGAATCCATTGATGTGATTGGCACGCTGATGTTTACTGTTGTGGAAGCGTCCTGAGATCCGGCGAAAGGTAGTTGATCAACGGCTGTTGTTGCAGGTGATCGGAAAACGCGAGATATTCGATGTACGTCACCACGATATCATTTCTCAGCTTGACAAGCACCTTCCCGAGGCGCCGGATCCGTTCATTAAACTGAACATAAAGAAACGGATCCCCGCTATTCATCGAGCTGAGTGTCTGGGCAAAATCACTGCCTTCAAGTTCAGCTATGCGTTGCTCAAGCATCTTGTAACTGTCCGTAAGGCGCGCCAGTTTTTCCTGGAAAATGACAAGATCAACACCCGTTTCGTTCTCTGCCTCCTTCAGGTCATATTCGGCTTCAATCATTTGCAGACGTCGCCGGGCCATGTCGGGCTTATTAGGATTTGAAATCGGAAGGGTTACGCCGAAACCGAAATTGACAGGAGTTCGCTCCTGGTTAAACCGTCTGAAGTCATATTCTATTTGTCCGAACCCGATATTGACATTGGCTCTTTCCAGATCGTGCTGACTTTTGGCAACGTTGATCTGCTGTTGCTGAAACGCGACGAATGTCGACTTCACGGAAACAACCGTAAGGCTATCTACAACACGCCGGATTTGTTCCACTGTGATCATTTCCTCCGGTTTCCATTCAATCGAACGACCCGCGGCTTCCGGATAAAGCCGGACAATCCGGTTAGCCTGATTGTTGATTTCGTATTCGTACTCGCGCTGGGTGGCTTCATAGTCAAGCTGGTCAATGCGTAATTCGGCGTACTCATCCGCGTCAAAATTTCGGCTACCGCTTTGCTGTTCGAGAATCGCCAGCTGGCGGCTCAGCGATTCCTGACCGGCGATGCTCAGCGCATTCAATTCAACATGGTATTTATATTCCGCGATGGTGAGGTATCGGTCAAGCAACGCGTCACGCAGGGCAAGTTCCTCTTCG